>REEF01000531.1 GCA_007695205.1 Planctomycetaceae bacterium | reverse complement strand
GCACGGTGCGCGCATCTTTGTAGGTTGGGACTCCGTCCCGACCGGGTCGGGTCGGAGACCCAACCTACGTTGGTTGCGGCCGGAGGCCGCGTTAGGAAAAGCTATGTTTGGAGGGATCGCTAGTTCCCCAGCTTGGTCAAGAATTCCCCAGCATGGTCGAGCAATGATTGGTTTTCAGGTAAAATGTGTTTTCAGACGATTCGAACGACCGCAAGTCTCAGGCATTTGAAGAGACAAGTTTGGGTCACATTTCCCCAGTGTGGCGAAATGCCCCAGCACGCCGAGAGGCCTAGCGGTCACAGGAGACAGCTCAGATGAAATTGGCCGCCAAACTGATGCTGGTGTTCTTTGCCATTGTGGTGCTGCTGGCGGGAGTCGCCGGTTACTTCGCCGTCTGGCAAGGGTTCGCGCGTCTCGAGCGTCAGCACGTCGTGCGGGCGGAAGAGATCGCCCGCCAGTTGCGATTGCAGTTACAGGCCAGTGGGACAAGTCGAGTGCCGGACATGTTTGTGCGAGTCCTGCAACAGAACGGCCATCAGTGGGAGCAACTTCGAGTCCGTTGGGTCTGGTTGGACGATAACGTGGCCGAACCCTACCGGCCGCTGGTTCCCGTCGACCGACTGGTGCGAGTGTGGGACGGTAGTATCGAGACGATTACGGTCCGCGATCCCTCGGGTGTCCGGCACCTGCTGACCTACTGTCCGATCCGGCTGGAAAGTGGTCGCCTGGGCGGACTCGAACTGGCCGAATCGCTTCAACCATTGGATGATCAAGCGCAAACGACGCTGATCGCCGGCCTGGCGTCGATCGGTGCGATGTCGATCGCCGGGGTTCTGGTGTGCTGGTTGGTCGGGGTGCGTTGGGTGGGGCGCCCGTTGGAGCAATTGATCGCCAAGACCCATCGTGTAGGACAGGGCGATTTCTCGGCTCCTTTGGATCTGAAAAGTCATGACGAACTGGGCCAGTTAGCCGTGGCCCTGAACGAGATGTGCTCCCAGTTGGATGACCAGCAGCAACAGATCCGCGTCGAGACGTCCGAGCGGCTGGCCGCGATGGAACAGTTGCGGCACGCCGATCGCCTGAAAACGGTCGGCCGATTGGCCGCAGGCATCGCGCACGAACTGGGCACGCCGCTGAATGTGGTCTCGGGGCGAGCCGGTTTGATCGCTGGTGGCAAGTTGTCCGAGCAGGAGATCCAGCAGAGTGCTCAGACGATCAAGGCGGAAGCCGAACGGATCACCAGGATCATTCGCCAACTACTCGATTTCGCTCGCCGCCGTTCCCCGCAACGCACCCGGATCGATCTACGCGATGTCGCACGGCAGACAACCCAATTGCTCGAACCGCTGGCCTCGAAACGCGGGGTCCATCTGGTCGTCGAAGACAACGGGCACCCGGTGATGGCCTGGGCCGATTTCGCACAGATCCAGCAGGTGGTCACCAACCTGGTGATGAACGCCATCCAAGCGATGGACCATGGCGGCAACGTCTGCGTGCGGATGGGCACCCAAGTGACGGCGGAAGACTCCGGCAAAGTTCCGACCACGTGCGTTTTCCTGAGCGTCGAGGACCAAGGGGCGGGGATCGCTCCGGAAGACCAGGAGCATATCTTCGAGCCGTTTTTTACGACCAAACAGGTCGGCGAGGGGACAGGCCTGGGGCTGTCGATCGCCGAGGGCATCGTTCGTGAACACGGTGGCTGGATGGAGGTACACAGCCGGGTGGGTGAAGGTAGCCGGTTTACTATGATGCTTCCCGAACAGACGGGTTGACCGAGGAACGGCCCTCGACGAACACGTCGGATACTGATGAACGACGAAGGGGTAATGAAGGATGCGTGGCAACGTCCTGATTGTCGATGACGAACGGAACATGTGTGAACTGATCCAGACCGATTTGCGGCTGCGCGACTTCTCCGCGACCTGGTGTACGTCGGCTGACGAGGCCTGGCAAAGGTTGAATGAGGATGATTTCGATGTGGTGTTGACGGACGTGCGGATGCCGGGCACCAGCGGCTTGCAACTGTGCGAACAGATCGTCGGCAGCCGGCCCGGACTACCGGTGGTCGTGATGACGGCCTTCGGCAGCCTGGAGACAGCGGTCGCCGCGATTCGCGTGGGGGCCTACGATTTTGTGACCAAGCCGATCGAGATGGATCTGCTGGCGATCGGCTTGGATCGTGCGGTCAAGCACTATCGTCTGCAAGAGCAGGTCAAGCGGCTCAGCCAGGCCGTTCAGCGTCAGGACGGGTTCGGGGCGATGATCGGCGAAAGCCCGCCGATGCGGCGTCTATTCGATCAGTTGGTCCGAGTTGCAGACGCCGAGGCTGCGGTGATGATCACGGGCGAAAGCGGGACCGGCAAGGAATTGGTGGCACGCGCCATCCACGACCAGAGCCGCCGCGCCCGTGGCCCGTTCGTCGCGGTCAATTGTGCGGCGTTGCCGGACACGTTGCTGGAGAGCGAACTGTTTGGGCACGCTCGCGGTGCCTTTACGGACGCTCGCACCGACCGGAAGGGACTGATCCTGCAAGCCCAAGGCGGCACGCTGTTGCTGGACGAGATCGGCGAGATGCCGATCGCCATGCAGGCGAAACTGCTGCGCGCTTTGGAAGAGAACCGGCTGCGCCCGGTGGGCGGTGATCGCGAGGTGCCTTTCGACGTGCGGATGCTGTCCGCGACCAACCGCGACTTGGAAGCTGCGGTCGAAGAGAATCGGTTTCGTGAGGATCTGTACTTCCGCATCAACGTGATCCAGTTGACGATCCCCCCGCTGCGAGCTCGCGGAACCGACGTGCTGGTGCTGGCGAAGACCTTCGTAGAAACCTTTGCCAAACGATCGAATCGACCGGTGACCGGAATCTCGCATCATGCGGCAGAACGGCTGCTGGCCTACTCGTGGCCGGGAAATGTCCGCGAATTGCGCAATGTGATCGAACGGGCCGTGGCGCTGACCCAGCACGAAAAACTGATGGTCGACGACCTGCCGGAACGAGTCCGCGAGTACCGAGCTTCGCAAGTCTTCATCGGCGGCGACGACCCGACCGAACTGGTACCGCTGGAGCAGGTCGAACAACGCTACATCCAGCACGTCCTGCAAGCGGTGGGCGGCAACCGAACCAACGCCGCCCGCATCCTGGGCCTTGATCGCAAGACCCTGTACCGCAAACTGAAACAGTTCGAGAGCGACGCCCCTTAGGCTCAGCGAAGGGAGGCCAGCGTAGACGGTAGAACCAAGGGATGGACCGAAGCGGCGGTCAGCCCCTTTCAAGTGGTCGATCGGTCCGGCGCCGCTCGGTCATCCCGGTCGTTCG
>REEF01000128.1 GCA_007695205.1 Planctomycetaceae bacterium | reverse complement strand
ACCCTGGGTCAACATGGACTATGGTCCGCATCTCATGGCGTCGTACGAGGTGGGGCAGGACGGTTCGAACTTTGCCTACAAGGGCATCGCCATCCGGCTGGATGCGGGATCCGGCGGGGTATCGCGAGGCAGTCATTGGATGATGTTCGACCACGACACGATGCGCTGGGCTGCTGCTTGGAGCGGATCGGATTTCATCGATTATCAGGGCATCCTGTTCAACGGCCGCCATGGCGTGCACCCGCGGATTCAGGGACGCGTCCACATGGCCAATCCCACCGGTCCCGGTTGGGCCAACCCGGAAACGGGCGATTTCCAGGAACGGCGACTCCAAGGCCGCGACGATCGGTATTACGGCCCGTTGCCTCGCGATTGGGCCCATTACCGCGGCCTGTACCATTTCGGGAACCGAGTGATCTTGGCGTACACCGTGGCAGAAACCTCGGTACTGGAGATGCCCCATGTCGACACGACGGACGACCAACCTGTGTTTTCCCGCATGCTGGAAATCGGGCCCCGAGCACAGGATCTGATCTTGCAGGTCGATCATCTGGGACCCGACGCCGTCGCTCAGACGATCGAGGATACGCCGACGGCCGTCCGTTTCGGCCAGACGGCACAGGACGAGGCAAACGCCACGGTACGTTTTGACGGAGCGACCTGGTTGCAGGTGGATGACGCCGAATCGTTGGAGTTGGCCGATCGCGACTGTACCGTGTTCGCCCGCATCCGCACTCGGCAAGGCGGCACGATCTTCAGCAAGACCAACCCGGAAGGCAACTGGGTTCGCGACGGCAAAGCCCTGTTCGTCCGCAACGGGCGGCTGGTCTTCGACATCGGCTGGGTGGGCGCGGTCAGTTCCCGACGCACCATCAACGATGGTCAGATCTACGACGTCGCGATGACGTACCGGCATCAGGACGGTCGCGTGCGGCTGTACATCGACGGTCAACTGGACGCCGAAGGCCGTCTGCAGCCCCAGCAGCGAGTCCAAGGACATGCGGTACGGATCGGGTTCGCGGCTGGCAACTTTCCCACCGACCAGACGTTTTTCGAGGGGCAGATCGACGACGTCGCCATGTGGCATCGCTGCCTGGAAGGTCCCGAACTGCAACAATTCGCCGGCGGCGAGCAACCGGTCCCGCCGATCGCTCGCTGGAAACCGTCCGAAGCGGAAGGTTCTACTGTGGAAGATATCACCGGCCAGGGACACCATGCGCGAGTGCTACGCGGTGCAACGACTGCCAAGGATTCGCGGACCGTTCTGGCCGGATACTGGCCGCCGATCGAGCGCGCTCGATGGATCACCGACGCGGCGGGCAATCTACGGTTGCTGATCCCCGCCGGCAGCGATCCGCTGCGATTGACCATCGCCACGACCCGCATCGAAAGCGATCAGCCCGCTGGGGACCTGCTGCCGCGCGTGACGGCTGGCGAAGAACCTTGGGACCTGGACCGGTTGACCCGTGGCGGTCCGATGCGGTGGCCGGAACGGTTGACGTTGCAAGGCATGCTGGGCAACGACCCCGGACCGTTCGCCATCGATGTGCTGCAGCACCCCGAGCAGAATCCCTGGTCGTGCCGTATGCGGTTGACCGGCTTCGACTTCTATCCGGACGGCCGCCGAGCTGCCGTCTGTACCTGGGACGGCGATGTGTGGATTGTCGAGGGCATCGATCCGGCAGTTCCGGACGGCCAGGTGGCATCGTCGGATCAACCGACCGCGTTCCCCATCACTTGGCAGCGGGTCGCCAGCGGCCTGTTCCAGCCGCTAGGGCTGCGGATCATCGACGGCAAAATCCATGTCATGTGCCGTGACCAATTGGTTGTCCTGCACGATTTGAACGGCAACGGCGAAACCGATTTCTACGAGAATTGGAACAACGACCATCAGGTCACCGAGCATTTTCACGAATTTGCAATGGGGCTGCAGACCGATGCGGAAGGAAACTTCTATTACGCCAAATCCGCGCGGCACGCGCTGCCAGCACTGGTGCCGCACCATGGTACCCTGCTGAAAATCGCGCGGGACGGCAGCCACACCGAGATCCTGGCCACCGGCTTCCGAGCCGCCAACGGAGTCTGTATCAACCCCGACGGCACCTTCTTCGTCACGGATCAAGAAGGCCATTGGATGCCCAAAAACCGCATCAACTGGATCGACCAGCCGGGGAAATACTACGGTAACTTCTGGGGCTATCACGATGTGGCCGATCCCTCGGATGAACTCATGGAACCACCCTTGTGTTGGATCACCAATGCCATGGACCGATCGCCAGCCGAATTGCTGTGGGTCGATTCCTCCGCCTGGGGACCGCTGGAAGGCAGCCTGTTGAATCTGTCTTACGGGTACGGCAAGATCTACATCGTGCCGCACGAACGAGTCGGAGACCGGATGCAAGGCGGCGTCAGCGATCTGCCGTTGCCGCCCTTTCCGACCGGGATCATGCGAGGCCGATTCCATCCGGACAACGGGCAATTGTACACGTTGGGCATGTACGCTTGGGCCGCCAATCCGCAGCAACCCGGCGGCTTTTATCGGGTTCGCTATACCGGCCAACCCGTCTATCTGCCCGTCGGACTGCAAGCACGCGAGCAGCAGTTGACGATCACCTTCAGCGGTCCGTTGGATCCGCAGGTCGCCACCGATCCGGAAAACTACCGGCTGCAGGCCTGGTCGGTCCAGCGCAGCGCCCGTTACGGCTCGGACCACTTCGATGAACATACGCTGAAGGTTCAGTCTGCCACACTGACCGAGGATGGGCACGCCGTCCGTCTGGTCGTGCCCGATCTGGCTCCGACATGGTGCATGGAGATCCGCTATGCGATCCAGGCGCGAGATGGCGAGTGGATCGATGGCCGCATCCACCACACGATCCATTCGCTGGATCCTTAGCTCTGTCAGAAGACGGGCCTGACCTGGCGTGTTCAAGGTCAGTCGTGCTTGGTTCGTGGTTCGTGGTTCGTGGTTCGTGGTTCGTAGTGCTTTGTGCTTGGTGCTTTGTGCTTGGTGCTTTGTGCTTGGTGCTTTGTTTTCAGTGTTCGCTCCGACCTCCGGCTTCCGACCTCCGACCTCCGACCTCCGACTTCCGTCAGATCCTTCCCGCTTGCCGGGCGAGAGCTTTCAGGTTTCCCGGCCAAGACTGCATGGGGACGCGGGCGGGGTCGGGAGTCGTTTTCGGCCAACTTACCATAACGCATCAAGCGATAACAGTTTGGTGCGGTAAAAACAATGGTTTTTTGATTTCTTCGGGTTTTCATTGAAAAACATTTGACACCCATTCTGACATCGTATAAACTGGGGGCAGACAAAA
>REEF01000129.1 GCA_007695205.1 Planctomycetaceae bacterium | reverse complement strand
CTACTTTGTGCCTCGTCACGTGTTGGGGTTCGCCGGGTCGCCTGGTGCCAACCAGCGGATCGTGGTGGGGGTGATCGGGGTCGGCGTTCGTGGGAAACAGCTTATCCGAAACATCAAGAACCTGCCCGACCAAGGTTGTGTAGCGGCGATCTGCGATTGTGACGCCGGGAAGGTCGCCGAGACGCTACAAGAGCATGGCGCCGACTGGAAGGCCTACGCGGACTATCGCCATCTGATCGAGCAGCAGGATCTGGACGGCGTCTTGATCTGCACGCCCCATCATCAGCACGTTCTGCCCGGCATGTTGGCGTGCCAGGCCGGTTTGGACGTGTACGTCGAGAAGCCCTTGTCGAACTATGTGGTCGAGGGGCGGGCCCTGGTCACGGCGGCCCGTAAGTATGGTCGCGTGGTTCAGACGGGAAGCCAGCAACGCACGATGGAAATGAACCGCTTTGCGTGCGAGCTGGTGCGCGACGGCGGCATCGGCAGGGTCAAGGTGGTCGAAGCGGTCAGCTTCGGTGGCCCCGTTCCCTACCCGTCGGAAGGGCTGCCCGAAGAGCCCATCCCGGCCGGATTCAATTGGGATCTGTTTCAAGGCCCGGCGGCTGTTCGTCCGTACAATCGCCTTCTTGCCGCCCACTGGTCCGAGCGACTCGGTAGCTCGTGGATGAGGTGGCGCGACTACTCCGGGGCCGGAACGGACATGATGTCCCACTCGCTGGACATGGTCCAGTATGCTCTGGGGGCCGACGGATCGGGACCGGTCGAGTTCTGGCCGGTGGAAGGCAGCGGCATGAACGCTCGGATCGACTTCCGCTACGCCAATGGGATTGAAGTGCGGTCGAGGTTCCCCGCGAATGCCACACCCCAGCGTGGACCCCGGCTGGGCGGCATTTTTGTCGGCGAGCGCTGCAAGATCGAAATCAACCGCAACAAGTTCACGACCAATCCACCGGATTTCGTGAAGGAGGCACCCGACCCCGAGTTGGCGGAGAAATGGGAAGGGGAGGGCTGGGTCGCCCAGGGCCACATCGAGAACTGGTTCGACTGCATCAAATCACGCGCTCGACCCACGGCCGACGTGGAGATCGGTCACCGCACGGTCACGGTGGGTCATTTGATCAACATCGCCCGCGAAGTGGGCCGACCGTTGCGATGGGACCCGGAAGAAGAGCGAATCGTGGATGATCCAGCGGCCCATGCCTTGCTCGATCGCCCGCGCCGCCCAGGTTGGGAGTTACCCGAGATCCGTTGAGCATGTTCAATCGAACTCCAAGCGTTTCATCAGGGACCGCAGCAACGGCACGTTGGCTTGGTGATACCCGCGTTGCGATCCGGTAGCCAGAATCAGCGCGTCGGCGACTTCGTACAACAGAATCCCGCCGATTCGGTCGTCCGCCTCGACCGCATCAAAGAACTCGTCATTCAACTCACGTCCCTGTTGAATGTAGCAGTGTACCCAAACGCGTTTGCCTTGATCTTTGGCGTACGTCTTGATCTGGCTTGCCAGTTCGGGCCGGTAATGGTTGTGGTAGTAGTGCTTGATGGTGACTTCATCCGCAAGGTCGACGGCCTGTTTCCAATCGAAGACGATTTTCGGCATGGCCCAGAACCCCAGTTCATTGAAATCGTCGCACAACCGCGGCTCCTCGAAGGCATGCCTCAAGTGCACTTGGACCTTCTTGCCGGATGAACGGATGATCGCCGCTGCCTCTTCCAAGAATTCCAGGAAAAAGCTGCCGCGGATCGCCATCAGCTTCAGCGGGTCGGCCTGCTGCTGAAGAATATCGACGCCGTGAATCTGTTGGTAGCGTTGCACGATGGGTTCGTTGTACCCGTAGTTGACGTAATCCGTGACCATTTGCGAATGGTTTTGCAAGCGGAAATCGATGCCATCGTAGCCCATGGCCAGAACACGTTTGACTTGGTCCAGCCAGTATTCCCGCACCTCGGTATACGCTTCGCATGGCGTCCCCATCATGTACTGGCGTTGCCCCCGCGCGATCCCGAAAACGGGAGCTCGCACCCAGCCATCACCCCAAAAGCCAGCACCCTGGAATTCGAACTCGAATCCCCACTCCATGAACGTTTTCAAGCCCGCTTGGCCACCCACGGGACGGCCTTCCAGACCCCATTGACGCTCCTCGGGCGGCTTCTCACGCTCCGTCGGGCTGATCGAAGTCCGTACATGAATGCCCGCCGTGATCGGAATCTCGCCAGCCGGCGTAAACGCCTTGATCATGGAATGGGGGATCGTATACAGGTTTTCATGTTCGTCCAAGACAAACGCCAGGTAGCCGAATTCCTGGGGAATGTCCAGATTCTGCAGCGTGATCACCAAGTGACGTTGGGGATCATCATCGATCGGGAATCCATTGGCGTCTTTTGCTATCCGCTTTTCCACCGTCGAAGCGATCGCCATGCTACCCTCGTAAGGAACGTAACGCCCGTTGTCGCGGCTGATCCACAGGGTGATGCCCGGCATCGTGATCTGATCTTCTGCAATGCCCGGGAATTCGAAATAACGTGCGGCATGGCTGCGTTGGCGGAAGGCATCCAGGCGGAAGGCGATTTCCAGCTTTTCGATGGGCTCCTTCAACGCTCGGGTAATCGCCTCCGGTTCCGGTTTTCTCCTGACCCTCAGGTCCGGACGCCGCGATAGCAGATCATCGAAGTGGATGTGCTGCCCCCCCACCGTCTTCACGTGGCTTCGGCTCAACGGTGCATGCGCACCATGCGGGATGGTGAACCCGGAACCTGATTCGTAGGGCTTGATGATCGCCCAAGCCTCCATTCCTTGGCGCTGGGCTTCATACCGATAGGCCCAGTTGGGATCGCCCAGCGCCAGGATGGATTGCAGCGTATGATTCGCAGTTCCCTTGCCGGCAGGCATGACCGACAACGAGGGATCGGAGAACGACGGGTACCCCGGCTGGCTCAACACGAAATAGACTCGCTCGAACCCCAGTTCTCGCAGCAGTTCCATTTCCTCACGAACTCGATCGTAATCGTGAAATCCTCGGATCTGTGGCATGACATCCACCACCGGCGCCAGCGAATTGCCACCCCGCGTTTCCTTCGTGATCCGGCCGGGCGGATGTTCACCCAGCGCCGTCGGGCTAAGGACGCCCACCAGCAACATGACACCAACGAGTGTATTGATTCGCGACAGGACGACTTTCATGGGTGATTCTCCGTGCGTCAAGGAGTTTTTGACCAAACATGGATCGTATCAGGGCCATGGTTGATCTCCAAGAGTACAAGGTGAGGGCAAGGGGTCGGGAGTCGTTTTCGGCCATCGATTAACCACATGGAAAGCGGCTTATCCG
>REEF01000130.1 GCA_007695205.1 Planctomycetaceae bacterium | reverse complement strand
GGAGGCGATGACCGAGGGTTGGGTGCGCGAGATAGGCGCGCGCCTCGTCCATCGAGCGGATCGCGTAATGCTGGGCGGTGTGGCTCGTTCCGAGGCCGATGGCCTGAGGAAACACGAACCACATCCAGTGGGTCCGCTTGCGTCCTGAGCGGACCTCGCTCAGCGCTCCAGGATAGATTGGGTCCTGGGCCGCCAGGAAGCGGGCAAGACCGAATGGATCAGGATCTGAGGCTAAAAACGGGGTTCTGGTCTCGTTCTCCAAGTCTCTTGCCCTCGCGTGAGGAGGGATACCCAAGTCATGGTACCCATTACTCCATCTCATTTCCCTAGTGTCCATGGGTATCGTAATCCAACCGAAATCTCGTTCGAGATACCGCTGTTCGATGCGTTGTCACCGTCGGTGCTTTACATGCTCGGTGTGGCGATCGGCGTCCGGATCTAGTACGAGCTGCTGAGTGTGCTGTGCGACCTTCACGAGAACATCAAGCGGATGGCGCAGAGCGGATCGCGCATGCAGTCAGGTCGTCACCGCCCGGAGCAACGCCAGGGGGCCGGTCGCTGCGACCTGTTCCAGATGTTCGGGCTGTATCACGAACAGCGAGCCGGCGAAGCCCAGGGCGTTGACGGAGATGCCCGCGTGGCATTCCCGGGTGCGTGGTACAGCCAGCATCCAGTCGCGAGTCAGCAGCAGGTTGTAGGGCGCGGATTGGCGGATTTCGCCGCCGACGTTGCGCGCTTTGATGCCGAGGGCCTCAAGCAGTCCGACATAGGACCGGTACAGGATCTCTGGCCTATCCAGTGCCGCCGATTCCAGACGCACGAACGCGTGCGGGACCGGCAGGGATGGACACTGCCCGATGCTTCCGGGTGTGTCCGTGGCATCCAGCAGCGGTGCAATGGGTACGGCCGGGCCGGTGCCGGCCAGTGGCAGAGGGATCCACTGCAGGTGCTTGTGCGGCTGGCTGGCGCCGGCCACCCTGCCGCCGTTGTAGAAGCCGAGCCCGTCGCGCTCGCGCAGGCAGAAGGACAACGCAGCGAGGTCAGCGGGTGTGAGCAGGCATTCCTGATGCTCGAAGTCCCGGGTGACCAACAAGATGTGATGCTCGATCACATTGAACTTGTTGAAGATGCATAGATGCCCCGGCCCGACGGCGCCGATGGTGAGTTCGGCCTCGGGCGGCATGAAGGGATTCCGGGGCCTGTCATCGGCGTGCGTCCGTCCGCGCTCCTGATCCTTCACCTTGCGCGTAAGGCTCGACACCCGGCGCACCAGCCAGGTCACTCCGTCGCGTTCTAGCAGGCTCTGCGCGGTCTCGATCGGCTGCAGGGCTCCGTGGGCGAGGGCATGCCGCTCACGCTCGAGCAGCCGCGGGCATAATGTGCTCGGGCCGAGGTCGGGAATGGCGGCTGGCGCTTTGGTTTCCATGGGGCAAGCCTAGTCCAAAAGCGTTGGGAGGCAGCAAGGAGTGGGCCCGGTTCGATTGCAGAGGCATCCGGCGGTTTGCGCAATAGGATCCGTCTTGGTGCTCCGGGAAGCTGCGGCCGGACGGACAAGGCGGACGGGTCTTGCGTCTGCGGGCGCTGAGCTTGCCACCCGCGCCGGTCTAGGGAGTGATCCGGCGCGGATGGACTCGGGTCACGAGTCCAACGACTCGTGGTCGGTCTGGACGAGTTCCTCGCGAAGAACGGTGACGTTGGCCGGGGCGTCAATGCCGAGGACCTGGTTATCCTTGACGTCGACGATCGGGACGAGGATGGCGTCGACAATGCGGAGGGTTTCGCCGATGCGGCGAGGGAGAACAAACATGGGCTCTCCTTGCGTTAGAGGTTCCGCCGTGATCAGGGGCGATCACGGCGGCGAAACCTACTAGCCGATCCGCGGGTGGTCAATGGCGGATCTCGGGAAAGCGAATGCGCTGGATCGCCGGATGGGCGGAGAAGGGCATCGACCCTGAACGGCCAGTCAGCGGGTATGGATGAGGACTGCATTATATAGCGCGCCGCTGACGTTCGAAACGGGTCTTCGAGGTCGATCTCGACACGTGCGTGACATTCGGCAGAGTACCGGGAATCATCGCTTGTCTCGAAGATCCGCTCGTGATGGGAAAGATCCTTGAACATCTGGACGAAATGGCTTCCCCGGAACCGCTGAACTTGTTGCTCTTAGCACGGGCATCCCCCGCCGGGGTGTTCGGTTGGGGTTCCCCTCGTTCACCACCACCGATGCTCTCACCGACAGGGCATGGCAGGGGACCAGCCGGAAAATGGCGTTGCGGACTGCATGAGACGCGATTTCATGGACTGCACAAGGGTGCATGGCCTTTCGTCAGATGCTCAGCCGTGAATAAACCATTGGACAGGGCAGACGATGGTGTTTATGTTTCGTATACTCACCTCACGAAGCGTCCTCAAAACGGCAATGGCAGGGGTGATTTTTCGGGGTTTCTGAGTGAACTGCGCCAGGATTTTGGGCTGAAACCGATGAATATTCGATTTTCGTGGTGCCTTGTAACAAGTGATTTGGCGTTGACCAGTCGTTGACAAGTTAGAAATAGGGTGTTTTTGCGGCCGAATCTTTGCGCTATGATGTGTGCGAGTGCATTTATAGAAATGCCCTAACGTTTAGTGGATTTTCTAGAATCGGGAAAAGTTGATGAGTATCGCAGAACGTAGGAAATCGGTGGATGCACTGGCGCGTACATTACGAGTTCTTGGCCAATCGAAGGCATTAGCACCAATGGAATCAGTTGGTGCTTTGAAGAAGGCAATAGCGGCTCTGGAGAGTTGTGATTTCGACGGATTGCGATATGAGCTCGCGGAGTCGCTTGTCGAAGCGGAGCGGCATGCTAGTGAGGAGCTCGAACATCGCCGAGAAGATCTTCTAAGCAGTGTGAAGAGAGATAGAATGCCGTTCAAGAGATTCAGCGATTACGACCGGGTCGGACCGTTCAAGGTCTCGTATAAAGGTACCAAGGTCCGGTTGGACGTCGGAAGCGAAACGGTCGCCGAGGTTGTGGAGAACGATGGTGGACGCTTGTTCACCACGATCAAAGAGTGGATGAACCGGCTCGAACGATCAGATTTTTCGAGGGAAGAACTTTTCGAATGGCTGAAAGATGCTTTTAGAATGGCGAAGGGACGGGGGCAGGGTCAGGACGGTCGAGTGCCTATAAAGCAACTTTATCCATTCGTGGTTTTGGCTCGACAGTCCTGATCCGACGAGTTCTTGAGGAAGCCGGCAGCGAAAACGTTCATGGACTACCCGTCCTATCAGTTCGTCTACGATCTTGCGCGCTTTGGAACCGATGGCTGGGGGGTTCAGGGTCAACTACTTC
>REEF01000267.1 GCA_007695205.1 Planctomycetaceae bacterium | reverse complement strand
TTAGCTGGCTGACTGCGATTCGCAGCAGTGGAACCAGTTTCCCTTCGATCCTGCGTTGGATCAGTTGTTTCGCACTGGCGGTCAACGAGGAAAACGCGGCGTTTGGTCGCGTCGTCACGGCGCCGACCAACGGCGCGGCTGGTGTCATCCCCGCAGTGTTGATGTACTACGTCTGCTTTTGTGATGGCACGACGTGGGGGATCGAGGAATTCCTGTTGACGGCCGGGGTCATCGGCATGCTGTTCAAAAAAGGCGCAACGATCTCGGCCGCCATGGGCGGGTGCCAAGCCGAGATCGGGGTATCCAGCGCCATGGCCGCCGCAGGATTATGCCAGGTGCTAGGTGGTTCGGTTGGTCAAGTCTTGATGGCAGCCGAGATCGCGATGGAACACCACCTGGGCATGACTTGCGATCCGGTTGGCGGTCTGGTCCAGGTGCCTTGCATCGAGCGAAATGCGATGGGCGCCACGAAAGCGTTAACCGCTTGTTATCTGGCCTTGGAGAGCGACCCGGCTCATGCTCGCGTGCCGTTGGACGCCGTCATCCGTTCGATGTGGGCGACGGCCCAAGACATGAGCAGCAAGTACAAAGAGACGTCCGAAGGCGGACTGGCCGTCTTGATCCCGGTCAGCCATCCCGAATGCTGATCTCCGCCGAAAACTCGTCTTTCGGATTCTCGTAGAATGCCTATAATGAGCGTCAGCGGTACTTGAGTTGGTTGCCGCGTGACAGCCGTTTCATCAGTTAGATCAGGGGGACGAACACCATGGCGACGGGATTTGGAATCATCGGTTGCGGCATGATCGCAAATTTTCACAGCAAGGCGGTTGCGGACATTGCGGGTGCCAAGGTGACCGCCTGTTTCGATACCGTCCCGGCGGCGGCTGATAAACTGGCCGAGACCGTCGGCTGTAAGCCTTACTACGATCTGCGAGCCATGTTGGAAGATCCGTCGGTCGATGTGGTAACGATCTGCACCCCCAGCGGCGCGCACTTGGAACCGGCACTGGCAGCGGCCAAGGCCGGTAAGCACGTGATCGTCGAAAAACCGCTGGAGGTGACCCTCAAACGGTGCGATGCGATCATCGACGCTTGTGACAAAGCCGGCGTGACGTTGGCGACGATCTTTCCCTCGAGATTCCACAAATCGTCGCAGTTGATCAAACGAGCCGTCGATCAGGGTCGTTTCGGCAGGTTGACCATGGGCGATGCCTACGTCAAGTGGTATCGAACTCAGGGCTATTACGATAGCGGCGCGTGGCGGGGAACGTGGGCGCTGGACGGTGGCGGTGCCCTGATGAACCAGGCCATCCACACCGTCGACCTTTTGACCTGGATCATGGGCCCCGTGGTCGAGATCGCCGCGCATACGGCACTGCTAGCTCACGAGCGAATCGAGGTCGAGGACGTTGCCACGGCGACGCTGCGTTTCGAGAACGGTGCCCTCGGGGTTATCGAGGCATCCACGGCCACGTTTCCCGGCTCGCTGAAACGTATCGAGATCCACGGTTCGACAGGTTCGGCGACCCTGCGAGAGGAAGATATCACCGAGTGGGAATTCGCCAAGATGACGAAGAAGGACGAAGCGTTGCTGGCAGAGATGGCTGGCAAGACGAAAACCGGCGGCGGGGCGGCGGATCCGGCGGCGATCGGACACCATGGGCACACCGAGTTGTTCAAGGATGTGCTGAAAGCCATCAAGAAGGGCACCAAGCCATTGGTCGATGGAATCGAAGGCCGGCGTTCGGTCGAGATCATCCTGGCCATCTACAAGTCGGCGGAAACAGGGCGAACCATCCCGCTGCCGCTGAAGAACGACCCGGTGCTGAAAGCCCGTAAACAGAACGGATAAATAGGTATGCGTTGGCTAAGGGATTGGCTGGTCTACTTATTGGTGCGTTTTTTCGTCTGCCTGGTCCAGGCGGTCCGTCCGGAGACTTGCAACGTCTTCGCTCGCTGGCTGGCCGTGCTGGCCTGCGACGTGATCGGCGTACGCAGACGCACGGTGGACGAGAATATCCATCTGGTGTTTCCCGATCTGACGCCGCCGCAACGACGACTGTTGGCGCGGCGGATGTGGGAGCACCTCCTGCTGATGGTGTGCGAGATTGCCCAAGCGCCGCGGAAAATCCACGAGACCAATTGGCGGCATTACATCGACTTGCACCGCCATCGGGACGCCGTTCGGTATTTGCTGGACCAGCGCCCGATCGTGCTGGTCTCGGGACACTATGGCAATTTCGAACTGACCTCGTACGTCATCGGACTGCTGGGATTCCCCTCGTTCTCGATCGCCCGGCGTCTGGACAATCCGTTTCTGGAGCGTTATGTCCACCGTTTCCGCAGCGCCAATGGGCAATTCATCCTGCCCACCGACGGCACTTCGGGGCAGGTGGACGAGGTATTGCGCAGCGGAGGCACGATCGCGCTGTTGGGGGATCAACGAGCCGGGCCGAGAGGGTGCTGGGTGGACTTTCTCGGGCGTCCCGCCTCGTGCCACAAGGCCGTGGCCCTGTTCACCTTGATCAGTGGTGCCCCCTTGCTGGTTTGCTATGGACGCCGAATCGGAGGGCCGTTACGAGTCAAGATCGGCGTGGAAGCCATCGCCGATCCTCACCAGGCAGGCGACCATCTCAGCGGGGTGAAGGAACTGACTCGCTGGTACAACGCTGCCTTGGAGCGCATCATTTTGGCCGATCCATGCCAGTACTGGTGGCTCCATCGTCGTTGGAAAGGTGATCCGAACGACCGTCGGCGGAGACCCCCATCCGATCGTCAGGCAAAACCCAACGGTTGGAAACGCCAAGCGGCGTAGCTGTCTGCCCGGGACGCCCTGGCTCGCGTCCAGAATCCGTGCCTTAAGTAGATGCCATTAGCTGCTCTTCTTCTTCGGAGCAAATGCGCGAAGCGATGGACGAGATGGAAAGAGAAGAAGAGATGTTTGCGCAACGTCTGCGTGCGATTATGAAAGAGAAGGGTGTGACGCAGACACAATTGGCCGAAAGCCTGAAAATCGGCCAATCGGCGATCTCCAATATGCTCCATCGGCAATGCCGTCCGCAGCGCCGTACCGTGCTGCGACTTGCAGAAGCTCTAAGTGTGAACCCAGCGGATCTCTGGCCTGCTTTGCAGACTCAGGCTTCGTGATCTGCGACATGTTGATTCCATTTGGGTGTTATCAGACTTCATCATTCGAACTCCTGGTTACGGATTTGCTGTAACAATTCGGTCAGTTCCCGGACTTTGTCGGGCATTTCGTCGTACAGATTGCGTGTTTCGGCGGGGTCGTTGCCCAGATGATAAAGCTGTCCGGGTGGCCCGCCTTCGATGGCGGGATC
>REEF01000202.1 GCA_007695205.1 Planctomycetaceae bacterium | reverse complement strand
GACAGCCATTATGTGTTGATGCGGAACAATGCCGTGTTCGTCGAAGGAGGCCAAGATCCTGCGGTACATCAGCCGGCGCACGTCGTGATCGTCGAAGCGGACAGCACGTTGGGCTGGGACAGCGATTTCAACCTGCTCAGCACCGTCCATGGCGCCACCGGCAAATGGGCAGGAGCCTCGCAATGGACCCTGGCCGACTGGCAGAACGCCTCGCGCGACGATTACCGCAGCATCGACGACGATCCAGACTTGGTTTGGGTCGATCCCGACGGCGATGACGACCGGCTGGGATTCGTCTCGGTTGGCTTGGCCGATGGGCGCGATGACAACCTGCATTTGCGCAGCCGCTATGGGCACGTGCTGACCGGTGCTCTGGCTCCCGTCGAGCAGATCAACGCGACTCAACCCGGTTTACCCGAAATGCAACCGGTGGTCTGGGGCACCGACCTCAGCGAGTTGTCGCCCGCCGTCGACTGGGGCGATCCCAGCCATGACTTCAGCCAGGAACCGGCCGAGAACGGTCAGATCATCAACCTGGGCGCCTACGGCAACACCGATCAAGCATCGTTAAGCGAACCGTACTACATCCACGTGGTGTATCCGCTGGGCCGGGAAGAACTGGTCAGCGGGCGGAGTTATCTGATCGAGTGGCGGAGCCGTCTGCCTGCCTCGCCATCGGTCGGTCTGGACATCGAACTGCGCCGCACCGACATGGACGGACCTTTGGAAGCGACCATCGGCACCGGCATCGCGGATATCGGTTCGTATCTCTGGACAGTACCCGCGACGGGGATCCCGCGTGCGGACGATTACGCGATCGTCATTCGATGGCCGGGCGATCCGGCGGATCCGAGCGACGATATCGTGGGTCAGTCGCGTCGGCAACTGACGGTTGACGCGAATGGGTCCGGACCGGGCGATACCAGGCCGCCCACGGTGCGAAATATAACCCCCCGCGTCGTCCACCACAGCCGCTCGACCAACGACAACATGCTCGACCGCCTGGTCATCGAGTTCAGCGAACCGTTGGACTCGGCGGCGGCTGCCAGCGCGACCAGCTACGAACTGCTCGAAGCAGGCCCCGATGGGCAGTTCGGTACGGCCGACGATGTGGTCGTGGCGTTGATGCCAACCTATACAGCCGGCCCCACCGACGGTGACCCGTCGCACGTGGTGTTGGATCTGAGCGGACCGCTGCCGCCAGGACAGTATCGCCTGACGATCGACTCCAGCGCCATCTCCGACACGGCCGGTCTGGCACTCGATGGCAACGACGACGGTACGGCCGGCGGCGATTACATCCGCCTCTTTACGATCGACCAGACCTCGCCTACCGTCCAGATTATCAGCGTATCGCCCGATCTGCGAAACGAAGGCGTCCCGCAGATCTCGATCGTGTTCAGCGAACCGGTTCAGGGCTTCGGCATGGCCGATCTGCGACTGACCCGTCACGGCGGCAGCAACCTGCTGACCGGCGGGCAGACCTTGACCAGCAGTGACTTGATCACCTGGACGCTAGGCGGCTTGGACCAGATCACTTCGTCCGATGGCTCCTACGCCTTGGAATTGGTCGCAACCAATTCGGGGATCGTCGACGTCGCGGGGAACCTTCTGGATACAGACGCTTTGACGATATGGCACCAGGATCTGGAGCCACCGAGCGTGGAACGGATCGAAACAGTGGCCCATCCGCATTCCCGGCAGGTGACTTCGATCGAAATCGGTTTTTCGGAACCGGTCATCGGGATGACGCTGTCCGATATCCGGTTGTTCCACGATGGCCAGCCGATCGATCTATCCGGCTCGGCCAGTTTATCGAGTGCCGATCAGGTCACCTGGACGTTGGATGACCTAGGTGGCTTGACGCACGCTCAGGGCGAATATGGTCTGGAAGTACGCTCCTTTGGTTCCGGCATCCACGATCTGGCCGGCAATCTGCTTCCCAGCGGCGGCACCACGACTTGGCAGATGGGAAACGTCTGGCACAACCATGTAAGCCCGTTTGATGTCAACGGACAAGACGGCGTAACCCCGTTGGACGTGTTGATCCTGATCAACTACATCAACTGGAATCCCCACGCTCCCTTGCTACCGCCCGCGCCTCCCTTGCCGCCGCCGTATTACGATGTGAACAACGATGGATACGTAACGCCCCACGATGTGCTGTTGGTGATCAACTATATCAACCGGCAGTCGAGCGAGGCGGCGGAAGCCGAGGGCATTGCGGCCCTGGTTCCCACCCAGCGATTCGAGTCGTTGGAGATCCGGTCATCTACCGGACCTGAGATCGGACCCAATCAGAGCCCTTCTGATCCGAGTGACCAGCCGTTTCCGGCCCCGGAGCCCACAGACCGGGATGTCGCACCACTCCGCCTTCGGGCGCAGGAAACCGCCGAACCCAAGTTCTGGGATTCGTATTGGCTGAACAGCCTGGATGCGGTCTTCGCCGAATGGGACCAAGGCTTTCTGAGCAACGTGGGAAAGACAACTTCGGCAAACCCAGTGTAGCCATCACGGTTCCGGCACGCCAAGATCACGGCAGATCTTGCGAGCCAAGAACGCATTGGCAGGGGTGAAATGGAAAGCACAGGTGAACGATCGACCAGCGGTTATGACCCTGCCGTCGCGCGACACGCTGACCACGCCGTTGTCTGTGCATCGAAGCAGAGGGGGGATCCCGTTTTCGTGGACGAAGTCACGTTACAGCAGAAAATCCGTCCTTTCGAGCTAGGTGGTTTCTGCAATTAGCGGCACATCCAGCCACTCGCTGAAGCCAGGGGCACGAAAAATTTGCTTTTGATGAGGCGAACCACGATACACCCGATCATTTCGTTTTGTTATCCTTTAAGGTTGTGAAGCCGGGCATGGTCCGGAACACCCTGTAATTCGACGGTTTTTCCAACGGAGAGCACACCCGTGAAACGACAGACACTGGCAGAGGCATTGGCCCTGATCGCTTTGATCGCTTTTGGAGCCCAGGTTCGAATTTACTTCCAGGATCTTCCCAACTTCGCTCCTGTAGCCGCCCTGGCACTTTTTTCAGGTTACTTTTTCCGATCCTGGACGATGGCCTTGTGCGTTCCTTTGGGGGTGATGGCGATCAGCGATGCCTTTATCGGTGCCTACGACTGGCGGATGATGACGCTGGTTTACAGCATGCTGGCCATGCCGGTCGCGTTGCGTGGCCCCTTGCGAAAGTACCTGAACATCGGCCAGGGCAATTTGGTTCGAGCGACCGGAGCGGTTGCCGGGTTGGTGACGTGCAGCCTGTTTACTTCGTTGGTGTTTTTCTTTTCCACGAATTTCGGTTCATGGTTGTGGTTTGACATGTATCCGCACAACGGGACCGGCCTGATGACTTGCTATGTCCAGGCCCTGCCGTTCTTGCGCTTCACGCTGGTCGGCGACCTGGCATTCGCGCTAGTGCTATTCGGCAGTTACAGTCTGGCGACGCAACTGGGTTGGACTCGACCGCAGTTTGCCCACGCTGCCAGCCTTTAGGGCGAAGGGCATGGAGGTCGGGAGTCGTTTTCGGGCAACGATCTCACCATGTGGCAAGTCGATGGCCGAAAGCGACTCCCGCCCCCTTTCGCCGACTCACGCACCCCACCCGTGCCCTGCCGGGCACGGGTGGGAAGCACGTTGGTTCAGGCCTCTTCCGATTCGGTGATCGCCTTCTTGATCGCCTGTTCGATGTCCTTTGCGGCCGCCTCGCCGCTGCCGACTCGCATCAACTGGACTTTACCTTCGCGGTCGATTACCACGGCATGCGGGATGCCGGACACGCCATAGAATTCGGCCAGCGACCCGTCCTCGGCGATCGCAAACCGATGTTCCAACTCGTGATGCTCAGCGAATTTCACCAGCATCTCCTGCTCCTGCTCTGGCGAAACCTTCTCCGTCGAACGCGTGGCGCGCTGACTTGCCTCGTCCCAGACAAAGTTGTAGTAGTTCGTTACCCCGATGATCACCAATCCTTTGTCGGCGTACTGTTCTTGCCACTCGCGTAGATGAGGGAACGTAGCGATGCAGGGTCCGCACCAGATCGCCCAGAAATCCAGCAGGACGACCTTGCCCTGCAGGTCTTCGTCCGTCAATGGCGTGCCGTTGACCCAATCCTTGATGTTCAGCGGCGCCGCATCGCTGCCGACGATCGCGTCCAGACGCTTGGTGCGTTCGATGGCATTTCGCAATTGAGCGAACGGGCGATCCTTGGCGGCCAAAGCCTGTTTGCCTTCCTCGGACTCGATTCTGTCTTTCAGGCTATCGAGAAATTCTTCTGTGGCCGCCAGCATCTGTTCCGCCTGGTCCGGTTGGGAACCGGTCAGCGGCCCCAACTGCTGCATGGACTTTTGCACGAACATAGACAACAGGCTCGCGTCATCAGGATTCTCGGTCAGCTTGTCCTTCAGATCGTCCAACGAGACGCGGGCGAGTTCCAGTTGGTCCTCGTAGAAACCGATCGCGTCCTGGGCTCGACCCAACAACTGCTTGGCCTCTTCGGTCGTCGGCTCCAAAGCACCGAGCGTGACGTTCATGGAATCCAAGATCGTCTGGGCATCGTCGGGCGACGTGTTGATTTTGGGTAACAGCTTTCGAAGCTGCCCCATCATGTACTCGTTCAAGATCTCGGTGTCGTTCGGATCGGCCGCCAAACGTTCTTCGATGGTTTGAGCTTCCAGAGTCGCAACCTGAGCGTACACCGCCGGGTTGCCAGCCAAAATCGGCAGGGCAATCGCAACCAGATACGCCAGTGTTAAGAAACGATTCATCAGTAGATATCTCCACAAAAAAAGGGAAGTGACAACGTTGCCTTCTCCTCTCATTAGAGCCTGCTGATACTCTTGTGAAAAGGTGCTTGGCAAACGCTACGCCCGATGGAAACGGCCGCTTATCGACCGATCGTCGACGTTTTGCTAAGATCTGAGGATCGGGAGAGACGCGCGGTCACGGCACTACGAACGTCCAAGATCATCGAATATTTGTGACAAAGCGAGCGACCAACGGGAGAAAAGCAATGTCGACAACTTTATCTTTATGCATGGTCTTATTGTCGATGGGTTGGACGGTATCGACGGATCGTGTGATCGACGTTCAAGACGATGCTGGGTTGCGTCGAGCGTTGTCCGATGCGGCGCCCGGTACCAGGATCCGCATCGCCCCCGGATCGTACTCGCCCGGTATCTTTGTACAAGGGCTGCGTGGTACGGCGGATCAACCGATCGTCATCGAAGGCGCGGATCCGGATCGGCCGCCCGTATTCCGTGGCGGCGGCACGGCATGGCAGTTCAGCGATTGCGCCTACCTGACCGTGCGGAATTTAGCGATACGTGGTCAATCGGGTAACGGGATCAACATCGACGATGGTGGCACTTACGACACGCCCTCTCACCATATCGTGCTCGAGTCCCTGCACGTGTCGGAAATCGGGCCGAAGGGCAATCGTGACGGGATCAAATTGTCAGGAGTTGTCGACTTTGTGATTCGCGATTGCACGATCGATGGCTGGGGAGGTCAGGCGATCGACATGGTGGGCTGTCATCGCGGCTTGATCGAAGGATGTCAGTTTTTGGGCCGCGAAGGGTTCTCGCAGGCGACGGGGCCGCAGACCAAGGGAGGTTCCTCGCAGATCGTGATCCGTCGCTGCCTGTTCCTCGATGCCGGTCAACGGGGCGTGAATCTGGGCGGCTCGACCGGCATGGCCTACTTCCGACCTGCCGGCGCGCGTTACGAAGCTCGAGATATCACGGTCGAAGGCTGTGTCTTCGTTGGCAGTACTGCCCCCATCGCCTTTGTCGGCGTCGATGGGGCAACCGTGCGTTACAACACGATCTACCGCCCCGATCGATGGGTCATGCGGATCTTGCAGGAAACGACCGAACCCGGTTTCCCACCGTGCCGTCACGGTCGATTCGAACACAATCTGATCGTCTTCCGTGCGGCCGATCTCGCGACCGTTGTCAATATCGGCTCCAACACAGATCCCGCGTCTTTTCGCTTTACCAACAACCTCTGGTTCTGCGAGGACCGCCCACAGTCCAGTCGCCCCCAACTGCCCGCCCCGGAGACATCCAGTCTCTACGGAATCGATCCTCAACTGGAAGCCCCCGATCGTCGTCGATTCCGGCCCCTCCATCCCCAGGCCCAACGCTTTGGTGCGCATGCGATGCCGGATGCAGAGCGTTGACCTAGGCATTTACCCACGGGCGATCACGCGCCGTCTTCCCGAGTTCCCCGCGACGTGAAACGGGATGGGATGCATGGCCGGGGGGAATGTCCTGTTCGCCGCCATGTGATTCCGCCGTTGGGCCGCGCTACTACATGCTTCCGCAGGACTGGCCGCAGGCCACGAAACGGCCAGTCGCCTGCAACTCGGCCTCGGTTTGTGGTTCGCCCGCGTGCTTGCACCACGGAAACACATTGGACGCCGGAATCAGCCGGATCAGAGCCAGGTTGAAGTGGCGGGCGGATGCCAAGGCGGCGGGACTGATGGTTGCATCGCGTGGGATGGCGGATAGACTGGAACGGTGGAGAAGCCAGCACACCGAGGTGCGAAACGGTTGCGCATGCAGTCGAAGAACCGCCTGGGCGTTGACAACGTGGACAATCATCAGGAGCCTCATTCATGAACGATCATCAACAACCTGAATCCGGGCGTCGCTCACGCCGTTCTTTCCTGGAAGTATCCGGCGCGACGGCGGCACTGATCGCCGGTGGCGACCTGTTGACGCGGGCCGGACGTGCTTATCCGCAGGAAGCAGGCAAAACGATCCGCATGGGCGTGGTCGGCGGTGGTTTTGGGGCCACCTTCCATTGGCACGAGCATCCCAATTGTGTGATCACCGCAGTGACCGATCTGTATCCGCAGCGCCGCGAGCGGCTGAAGAACCATTACCAATGCGATGCCGTGTACGATTCGCTGGAAGAGATGATCCAGCAGGCCAAGGATATCGACGCGGTGGCGGTGTTCTCCGGTGCGACCGATCACGCGAAACACACCCAGATGTGTATGGAACGAGGCTGGCATGTGGTTTCCGCCGTGCCGGCATGCGTGACGCTGGACGAGGCGGCCATGTTGAAGGAGCTGAAGGAGCGGACCGGACTGCGCTACATGCTGGCGGAATCCAGTTGGTACCGGCAGGAGTGCATTTTCGCTCGGAATCTGTACCGCGAAGGTGTCTTCGGCGAGCTGTTCTACACCGAAGGCGAGTATTATCACGATCGAGGCGACCTCAAACGGTTGGAAGAACTCCTGGCGACTCGAAGCGGATTGCCCCACAATCCCGACGGCTCGCGTTCCTGGCGGTTCGGTTACCCACCCATGCTGTACCCGACTCATTCGGTCGGGTTCCTGACGGGCGTGACGGGCGAGCGGGTGGTGAAAGTCTCGTGCCTGGGTTGGCGCGGCTCCAGCCCGCAACTGCGCGAGCATCCGTTGATGACCGAAAACGTGTACGACAACCCGTTCTGGAGCCAGAGTTCGCTGATGCTGACCGACCGCGGGCACATGGCGCGGATGAACGAATTCCGACGCTGTCGAGCTCACGGTGAACGAGCCCAATGGTTCGGTGACGAGGCGACCTTTTACATGGCGATCGACGGGGTGCACGGCAACGTGATCAACATTCGAGGGCGTCGAGCCGAAGCGGCTGCCGTACCGCGTTACTGGGAAAGCGACATGTTGCCCGAACCGATGCGGCGACCGTCCGGCCACGGTGGTTCGGCCGTGTTCATCTCGGCTGAATTCGTCAACGCACTGCTGGAAGATCGCGAGCCGGAGATCGATCTGTACGAATCGTTGGCGATGAACGTCCCCGGCATTATCGCTCACCAATCGTCATTGAAGGATGGCGAGCAGTTGACCGTGCCCTCGTTCGATCCGACCTGAGACCGAACGAGGATGCCATTCCGAGAGCAACCGGGACCGTACGCTTGTCATCAGCGACGGTCCCAGTGTTTTGCGGCGGCAGCCCGTTGTTGGATCGCTTGAACGTCCTCGGCCAGCAACAAGCGTCTGGCGCGCAGGTCCTGGGCGACTTGCGCCACCTGATCCAGATAATCTTGTTTGGTGGGATAGCGTTCCAGGATCGATGGACGCGGGTCCTCTGAATCAGCACGTTGGTCGGCGGTGCCCGGGAATTGGAAGTAGGCGCCGATAAAACGCGACAGCATCCCTTCGCCGCCGTGAGCCGCAGCGCGCAGGTTCCAGCCGGTATAGGTCGCCAGCGGCACTTCGATTTCCGGCAGCCGGATTCCCGCAACGGCGTTCCCGTCTTGGTCGACCGCCGGGACCAACGCCCCGTAAGGCGGTCCGACTGCCGGCGGTACGTGGTCGGCGATCCCTTCGCTCCAGTAACGCGGTCCGGCGTCCAGCCGTAAAGGTTGGTTCATCACCTGCGGCGTTTCGACGTTGGGGATCGCTGGGAACATCGAGCGGTAGGTGGACAGGTCGACCAACGATCCATCGGCGATCTTGGGATACGCGCTGGGCGGCGGTTGTTCGTCGTGGCTGACCCACCGATCCAACGCGACCAACAAGGCTCGCAGAACAGGGCGGTGGTCGAGGATGTTTCGCGGGTACTGGTAGATCCCCGGCGAAGTCGAACCGGAAACGACATGCTGGGCACCGGAGATGAAGTAGATGCGCACATCCGGGTCCAAGGGCACATCCACCGTGCCCGCCACGTCGGTATGCAACAGCGATGCCGAACGACTCCAGTACTCGGCCGACGTCTGCGTGAAAAATATCTTCGGCACCGGTCCGCGCGCTCGAGCGCGACGGAGCATGTCGCCCTGCTCGCCCGTCTCGGGATCGGTCTGCGGGACCGAGGTGAACGGGAATACATCGGTCGGATATAGATTCTCTTCAAACTGCGAACTGTACCGAGTCGTCTGGGCGAAGCGATGGTTGAACGAACCCTTGCCGGCACCAGCCACGTGCGGCATCGCGCCGTCAAAGACCGCGCGACCCTGCAGGTCGGCGTTGAAGCCTTCGTAGATATAGTGATGGATGAACCGGCCCGACTGCGAGATCCCGAAGATGTAGGCGTACTGGATCGCGTCGGACAGAGGATTCGCCACGCCCTGGGAATCCTCCGCCGCATAGCGGAAGAACGATACCGCATCGCGGACCGCTGCGAACCCCAATCCGGTGACTCGAGGATCCCTGGCTGTGTAGAGCAGTTCGTAGATCCAGCCGGGTCGGAAGCCGTCCTGCAAGTACACATGTCGCGGATCCGCAACCAGCTTGTCCTGTTCCCATCGCCCGAACGACCATCGGTTCCGCGGGACCTCGACGGCCGGCTCCGATCGGTCGGGACGCATGGTCAGCATCGCATCGGTATTGTCCAGGCTGACACTGGGATAGACATCCGAATTGCCCCAATAAAACGGCTGGCTTCGCACCGGATTGTCGACGATGATCTCGGCATACATCCGGCCCGTGATCGTCTGGCCGTCCTGCGTGGCGACGGGCAAGCCCATGACCAAACGGTTTCCGCCGGGCAGAACATCGCCGTTCCAGCCACACCAGAGGATCGCGTAGCCCTGCCGCATCAGGAACCCGTTGCCGGCATCGGCCAGACTCTGAGGGTTGTTGCCGCCTCGATTGTTAAAAGCACCCAGCATCAGCTTGTTGCCGCGGTTATTGATGCCCATCAGCAACCGCCCGTTGCCTTTCTGTGGGTCGACCGGCATCAGCAGATCAAAGTCACTCCAAAACTCGACGCGCCCGCGCTCGTTTCGCGGAGCGAGCTGCAAATCGATGATCCGATCGTTGGCAGCATGTTCCGGATCGACCTCGAAATGCAAACGACCTTGAATTCTTTCGTAAGGCCCGGTATCGCCAAACGCGTGTCCGTCGGCAAAGGGCTGGCGCTGGTCGATTTGCACACGAACCACTTCGGCATGTCCGGGGACTGCTGCCCAGACGATCAGTCCCAAAGCCACGGCGGCGATCGTTGCATTGCGGCAAATGCGTTTCATCATTCTCTCTCCGAATCGGATGGCGAAGTCTGACAGCAAGGGGGCGGTGTCTGGCCGACGATCTCGATCTGCTTTCGCAAATCAACCGAACCATCGGCGGTGATCGGTACGATCAACGGTTCACCGGATATTACCAAACGCTCGGCGATCGTGCCCAGCCCCAGCGCGACCAACAGGACCGCCGTGATCAGCGGCATCCGCCGTCCCAGCGTGCCGGTCAGCGTCTGCACCGCTGCGCCGACAAACGCCAGGATCGGAACCGTTCCCGCCCAAAAAGCGACCATCACTGCAGCACCCCAACCGGCGCTGCCGGTCCCGGCAGCGATCACGGCGAAAGCCCAGAGCCAACCGCACGGCAGAAACGCCGTCAGCAGCCCGATGATCAGAGCGCGTGGCAACGGCTGCAGGCCAACGGCCAGCCGCTGACCGGATACCAGCAACCACTTCAGGCTGGCCGGAACTCGAGTCCCCCCGATGCGCCAGCCGCGGTACTGCAGCACGGCGATGATCCCGAAACCGATCATCGTCCCACCGGCCAGCACGGCCGCCGCCCGATGCAGACCGACCATCGATCCGCCCAGGTCCAAAGCAGCACCCAGCAAGCCGCACAGCACGCCCATCAATCCGTACGTCACCAGGCGACCGCCGTGATAGGCGATTTGCAAGACCACGCGCGCCGCCATCGAATGAGCTTCCATCCCACCCACTGCGAACGCGACCAAGGCGCCGCACATGCCCGCACAGTGCAAACTGCCTACCAGGCTGGCAACCAAAACGGCGGCTAAAATCGTGATCATGGCAAAGCCCGCGGCGCGTTGACATCGTGCAGTTCGATGTGCGTGAACGTTTCCGAATCGTGTTGCACCGCCACTCGAAACTCCCATTTGCCCCCGCGCGGGATCCGCAACGTGGTCTCATAGCTGCCTTCGCTCATCGGCAGCAGCGTTGCCGTCCGCCGATCGTTGCCTCGAGCATGAGGGAACGCGACCAGTTCGATAACCGCGCCGTCCAACGGATGGCCGTCGCGGTCGGTCAAGCGACCGACCAATTGTCGATCGCCCAACAGGTTGGCCTGGTCTGCGACGCTCAGCTCCAACTGCCAGCCCAATTGCTGGTTATGCCGACGCTGTGCCATCGTGGCATCCCAATCCAGACTCTGCTGGTAATAGTTTGGTTCGACCGCGAACGATTCATCCACCGTGGTCACGTAGACGATCAGCATCATCAACAGCACTTGGGCCGCCAACATGGCTACAATCGTCCCCACCCAAACGAAACGATGCCGAGCTTCGACTCGGCGAGCCCGTTCAAGACGCGTTGGATCCATCAGCTTGTTCATGATGCTCTTATGCAAAAGGTTGCGGTTTTAGGAACGCGGAAAAGAACTTCGGCAATCCCCGTGTCGCCATCACGAGCCGTCGAAGCCTGCGGGCCTTGCGGTCCCATCAGTCGATAGGGCATTTGCTGGTCGTAAGATCGACCATCCGTGATTCGCAGGACGATCGCATGCCCTCCTTGCTGGAACGCGGATCGAGGCGCCGCGATCAACAGCGATTGCGTCTTCGTTTGACCGTCTTCGATCACCATCGGGTTGTCCTCGATCAGCAATCGTGCCGGCCCGTCGCCGACGATCTCGATATGATACTGCGCCTGCTGACCGCTACGGTTACGGATCTTGATACGCAATTGATTGGAAATCCGGCCATCGGCCATCTCGAGGAACGGCATTCCCGGCCCGCGCAGCAACGTCACATGCGCATCCTGCTGGTTCGCCAGCGTGACTACCAGCGTCGACAACAGCACCAGCATCACCGCCGGGTACAGGATGATTCGAGGTCGTAGCAGCCGGCCCTGTTGGCCCTCGATGCGTGCCTGCGAGCTGAATCGGATCAAGCCCGGCTTCATGCCCAGCCGCTTCATCACCCGATCACAGGCATCGATGCACTGGGTGCACGCGATGCACTCCAACTGCAGCCCGTTGCGAATATCGATGCCCGTCGGGCAGGTATCCACGCACAAGCCGCAATCCACGCAGTCCCCCAGACGCTGCCCGTCCCGTTCGCGGAATTTTCCTTTCCCCCGCGGCTCGCCTCGACGCGGATCGTAACTGACGATCAGCGAATCGGGGTCCAGCATCACGGATTGAAAGCGGCCGTAGGGACACGCCACGATACACGTCTGCTCGCGGAAGTAGCTGAAATTGAACATCATCAGGGCCGTCGTCGCCAGCATCACCAGGAAGGCGCCCGGATGATGGATGGGCGACTGCTGCATCCAGCGAGCCAGATTATCGACGCCGACGAAGTACGCCAGGAAAGTGTGAGCCAGAAAAGCCGATACCACCAGGTACACGGCATACTTGGCCACGGTTCGAATCGGCGTGCGATGCTTGCCCGGCGAGTGCCGCACGCCGGGCGGACCGTCGAACAGCCGCTCGATCGGCCGATACACGAATTCCATGTAGACCGTCTGAGGACACATCCATCCACACCAGACTCGGCCCACCAACGCGGTCACCAGGAAGATCCCCAGCACCACGGTGACCAACAGCAGAGCCAGCAGCAGCGTGTCGGTCGGCAGGAACGTCCAACCGAACAACGTGAACTCGCGGCGCGGCAGATCCAGCAGGATCGCCGGCTTGCCGCGGATCTGCAGATAAGGCAACACCGCGAATACGACGATCAAGAGGTACGCCAAGCTACGGCGAGCATTCAGCCAAAAACCCTTCGAAATGCGAGGATACATCCAACGACGCGACCCGTCTTCGCGCCATGGTGAATCGACCATACCAGGCGATGATTGCTGTTCGGCCGTCATATTCGAATCGTTGTTTTTCAGGGTTCCGTGTCCAAAATCGCTGGCGTGTCCGACTGGTCCGACGCGTCCGACGTGTTCGACGCGTCGGAATCTTCGGGAGTGTCGTCCGGCATGGCCGTGGGCCAGGGTGGGATCTTCTTGCCCTCGGCAGGCCGCGGGCTGGGCAAATTCTGGCCTCGCAGCGACGCCACGTACGCCGATACCAGCGTCAATTCATTGGGGTGCAGCCGGTTCCGCCACGCGGGCATCGCGCCGTTGCCGGCTCCTTCGGCGATCACCTTGACCAGGTCCGTCAGGTTCTCGACGCTCTTGTAATCATCGTTGGTCAGATTCGGGCCGACCAACCCGCTGCCGTTGGCGGCATGGCAAGATTGACAATGCGTCCGATAGACTGTTTGTCCGACCGTCAGCCATTCGCTGTTTTCCGGCTGAAGGTACCGGATCAACGTTGCTTCATCGCCCTGCAATTCTCCGATCTCGGCGAACCGCATCCGCAGATTCTCTGCCTTGGCCTCTTCGTACGCTTCCACCACGGTCCATCCGCTGGTGCCCAGCAACGGTCCGATCTGGAAGTACAAATAATACAGCAAGCTGAAGATGATGGTGCCGAACAGGATCAGGTTCAACCACAGCGGAATGGGGTTATCGTATTCTTGAATCCCGTCGAAATCGTGGTCTATCAAGCGATCTTTTTCGTCGCGGCTCATTGTTCTCGATCCTCATCGTCTTTCCACAAATCGGCCTGCTCGTCTATCTCGCGACGCGAACGAGTCATTGTCCAGGTCACGATGGCCACAAAAAGGCCGAAAAACAACAGCAGGGCCACGACACCATAATGTGCCATTCCCAGTCGACTTAACAGCCCGTCGATCAATCGCATCGAAAGATTGCCTTGCTAAAGTGGGGAACGATCGTGTCGATTGCCTCACGGGCCCAGTTGGCTCACCTGCGTTGCTTCCTCTTCCTGCGGCGCGGGGGATTCGTCCGGTTCTTCGACCGCCGCGAACAGATCCGTGCCCAAACGTTCGAGGTAAGCGATCAGCGCCATCACCTGCTTGTCTGCCAAGTCCGCCAGATTGGGGTCCTGCTGGACAACCATCGCCGTCAACTCGGCGGCCTGTTGCCGAGCGGTCTCGCCACCCGCCGCCACCTGGGCATCCGAGTAGGGTACTCCCAATATCTGCATGGCTCGCATCCGCCGCTGGATCGAATCGAAATCGATTTCCGATCGCAGCAGCCAATGGTACGGAGGCATGATGGTACCATCGACCAGCAACTGCGGCTTCTGAAAATGGACGACGTGCCAGTGAGGCGACTGCTTGCCACCGATGCGAGCCAGATCGGGACCGATCCTTCGCGATCCCCACTGGAACGGATGATCGTAGATGAACTCGCCCGCCTTGCTGTACTCGCCGTACCGCTTCGTTTCGGACAGGATCGGGCGGATCATCTGCGAATGGCAATTGTAGCAGCCTTCGGCCAGGTAAATGTCCCGCCCATACAACTCCAGCGGTGTATAAGGCTTGACGCTGGCGATCAACGGCACATTGGAACGGATCAGGAAAGTCGGGATGATCTCGAACAACGACGCCACGACCACCGCGATCGTGACCCACATGGTAAATCGCAGCGGTAGACGCTCCCAACGCTTGTGCCACCACAGTTGAGACCATTGATCGAACCGGTGGGCGACCTGTAGTACCGCAGCACCTTTCAGCCGCGATTCGGGCTTCGGAGGTTCTACCCAGTCGCGAGCCAGCGGCGCCGCGCGGTGCACCGGCTGTTCATACTGAGCGGGCCGAGCGGCCATGGTCAGCCAGCAATTGATCCCGAACAAGATCGCGCCGCCCAAGTACAACGCCCCGCCCACGACGCGCAACCAATACATCGGGATCAACACGCGTACCGTCTCGATGAACTCCGGATACACCAGGTCTCCCGAACTGTCGATCGCTCGCCACATCAGCCCCTGAGTCAACCCGGCCACGTAGATCGGAGCGATGTACAACAGGATGCCGACCGACGCGATCCAAAAATGCAGGTTCGCCCACTTCTTGCTGTGCAGCGGAGCCTGAAACATGCGCGGGATCAACCAGTACAGCATGCCGAACGTCATGAACCCGACCCAACCTAACACTCCGCCATGCACGTGCGCGATCGTCCAGTCCGTGTAGTGCGACAAGGCGTTGACGCTCTTGACCGACAGCAACGGCCCTTCGAAGGTCGACATCCCGTAGAACGTGATCGCGACCACAAAGAACTTTAAGATCGGCTCTTGAGCCACCTTGGACCAGGCGCCGCGCAACGTCATCAGACCGTTGATCATCCCGCCCCAGGAAGGCATCCACAGCATGATCGAAAACAGCATCCCCAACGTCGAAGCCCATTCGGGAAGCGCCGTGTAGTGCAAATGATGCGGACCGGCCCAGATGTAGATGAACACCAGCGCCCAGAAATGCAGGATGCTCAACCGATACGAAAACACCGGACGCCCTGCCGCCTTGGGCAGATAATAGTACATGATGCCCAAAAAGGGTGTGGTCAACAGAAACCCGACCGCGTTGTGGCCATACCACCACTGCATGAATGCGTCCTGAACGCCCGCGTACAGTGAGTAGCTTTTGAACCAGCCAGCCGGAACCGCCAGGCTGTTGAAGATGTGCAGCACAGCGATCGTGACGACCGTCGCGATGTGAAACCACAACGCGACGTACATGTGACGCTCGCGCCGACGGATCAGCGTGCCAAAGAAATTGATCGCAAACGCCACCCATACCACGGCGATGGCGATGTCGATCGGCCATTCCAGCTCGGCATACTCCTTGCCGCTGGTAAATCCGGCCATCAAGCTGATCGCCCCGACCAGGATGATCGACTGCCACCCCCAAAAATGGAACCATGACAAGCGGTCGTTGAACATCCGAGCCTTGCACAGCCGCTGAGTCGAATGGTAGACGGCCGCGAACATGGCGTTGCCGGCGAAAGCGAATATGGCCGCATTCGTGTGGACCGGACGCAGGCGACCGAATGTGATCAGCGAGATACCCAGATTCATCTGAGGCCACGCCAGCTGGACCGCCGCGATCAAGCCGACGATAAAGGAGACCAATCCCCAGAAGATCGTGGCCAACAGAAAAGCCCGCACAATCCCATCGTCGTAGACAAACGATTCCAACTTGGGACCAGCCCCCGACGGGTCCCCGCTCTCCCCTCGACTGTCCACCAACGCTTCCTGAGCCATCGGCATTCTCCCGGTCAATCCACTCGCTTGTTTGCCTGATTGGTTAATAATAGATGACTTGTAGATCATCTATTCGGCTGTGTCCGGTCAGATTCTGGGAGAGCACGGCGAGTTCGTCAAGAGGACAAGCGTGGAAATCAGCAAACAACCGGCTATAGGAGTTTTTTCGCCTTGCCGAATAGTTGACTTGCAGGTCAGGAATTGATATGCTTTGGGTCTCACGAACTTAGGAGTTCTCGTTTATGCTCAGTCAGGCTACCGCCTATGCCGCCAGCGCTTTGGCTTGCATTGCCGCCATGGGGGGGAACCCTGTGCTCGTCAAGGTGATCGCGGAAGCTTGCGAAATGCCTGCAGCGTACCTGGCGAAGATCATCCACCAATTGGGGCGCCGTAAATTGGTGCTCACTCAACGGGGCGTGGGTGGTGGCGTCAGCTTGGCACGTCGGCCGCAGGAGATCAGCCTGCTGGAAGTATGTGTCGCCTTGGAAGACCCAGCCATCCAGCCTCGCTGCATGTTAGGCAGCGTTCCCTGCCATGACGATCGCGCCTGTCCGGCTCACGATTTCTGCAGCACTCATCGAGCGAATCTCATGGAATTCCTTCGCAAGACCACCATCGCCGATATCGCCGCTTTCGAGACGCGGCGCCGCTGGAAGGCTTCGCAATCGAACGAAAAAGTGCCGGTCGCACCCGAAGGTGAACCGACGCAGGTCTGAACGGAACCCCACGGGGGCCTCACGTCGGCATGGAATTCCTGGCTTTGCCTGCCTGCCGCAGAAGGACGTGATGTGGTATATAGTGACGCAAGGCGATCGGCAAAAGCTCCTTAGCATCGGCAAATGAATGACTGTCGCGTTTTGCGGAAGGGGTCGGGGGTGGGTTTTGGGGGGGGCGGTTTGCACATGGGTCGGTGGTTGCCCCAAAACCCGCCCCCCCCCCGTGGCGCGGTGGTACCCCCAA
>REEF01000788.1 GCA_007695205.1 Planctomycetaceae bacterium | reverse complement strand
CGCCATGATCAAGATCCAAAACAAAAGCCCGAAAGCTGTCGCCAAAGCAGCGTGTTCCACGCGGTCGGGATCGGCTTCCTCGCTCTCATCACTCCGGCGCGACGACTGGTCCGTCGCTGCTACCAGCAGCGCGACAAATATCCCAGCCACAACAAACGGCAGCCAATACACTCCCAGCCAAGGAGAGCCGAATGGCGTGATCCACAACCCGCCGGCCCAGGTCCCCAAAAACAGAATGAAGAAGAGAAACAGGATCCCGACCGCCGTCGACGCCTTGGCCTGCGCCGACCGCGGTCTCCTGAGCGGGATCAGTAATAGCGACAGGAGCAACGCCACAAGAAAGGCAACCAAAAGATGCGCAAGAAACATGGATGTTCTCCTCGCGAGGGTAGCTCTGCGACATTTTGTCGTAACCTATCGTCATCCTGTCGCACTGTCACCGGGTTGATCTTCTCCGTCAGCAGGGGATTGCCGCAGGGTCAATACGGGACAGGGAGCACGTCGCACAACCGCCTCGGCCGCCGACGAAAAATCGGTGGGATACAGTATCTTCTTCAACGTAATCATCGAATCGTACTCATTCTTTTTCCAGTTCATGGAGCGTCTTCACGCGTCGGCATCATTGCCATCGCTTGACGATACCGCACATCCAGTGCCAAAATGGCTTCCGAACACGAATTCTGTTCGGCCATTTTGCTTGTCATCGTTTCGGCACATCGTTTGCGGGGTGTTTGCGGGATAACGATCATGAAGCGGGCACGCCAAAAGTGCACCTAGGTCTTGGACACCAGAAAGCCAAATGGTGACGTGATGTTTACGAAACGGTTCAAGCTGTTCAATCTGCTCGGATTCCCGATCTACGTGGACCTGAGTTGGTTTGTCATTGTGCTGTTGATCACTTGGTCACTGGCCACGAACCTCTTTCCTCACTGGTATGAGGGCATTGACAATACCACGTACTGGTGGATGGGCTTGGCCGGTGCCATTGGATTATTCGTGTCGATCGTGGCACACGAACTGGGTCACAGCGTCGTGGCTCGGCGGTTCGACATGCCGGTACGCAGTATCACCCTGTTTATTTTTGGCGGGGTGGCCGAACTGAGTCAGGAACCGCCCAGTGCGAAAGCTGAATTTTTTGTCGCGATCGCCGGTCCTATTGTTAGCGTCCTGGTGGGGATCGTCTGCTACGCCATGGCGATTGTCACGGAACCCCGTTTGGCGACACCGATCGTCGGTGTGCTTTGGTATCTGGGCATCATCAACGGGGTGCTCGTCGTTTTCAATATGATCCCCGCATTTCCCCTGGACGGGGGCAGAGTGCTGCGGTCGATCCTTTGGCAGGTTCAAGGCAGTCTCCGATGGTCCACTCGCATTACTTCCAGCATCGGTTCCGGTTTCGGGCTGGTGCTGATTCTGCTGGGAGTGCTCAACTTTGTGGGCGGAAATTTCGTCGGCGGGATGTGGCAGTTCTTGATCGGGATGTTCTTGCGCGGCGCGGCGCAAATGTCCTACCAGCAGGTGCTGATCCGCCGTGCATTGGAAGGCGAACCGATCGATCGATTCATGCAAACCAACGTCGTGACGGTCTCGCCGTCGACCACGATCCGCCAGCTTGTCGAAGATTATGTCTATCGGCACCACTACAAAATGTTTCCCGTGACGGATCAGCAACAGTTGGTGGGATGTGTGACCACTCGGGAGATACAACAGGTGCCACGCGATGAGTGGGAACACCGGACGGTCGGCGAAGTTCTTGAACCGTGTAAGAACGAAAATACCACCGAGCGCAGCGCCGACGCCATGCAGACGCTCTCCAGGATGAATCAAGGTAGCATCTCGCGTCTGATGGTCGTCCAGAACGACCGCCTGGAAGGGATCGTATCACTGAAGGATCTGTTGAAATTCATCGCGTTGAAAGTCGAATTGGAAGAAGGTCCTACGAAATCTGCCCGATGGTGAGGACGAGATGGATTGGAACCGGATCATCCATTGACAACAGGCTTGGTCCATCGAAAGATCCGAAGCGGTGGAACGTTCAAGTAAACCACTTCGACATGGGGCGATGGAAAAAACGGACGCGCGAGTTGCTCGACACGCGTGCTGACCTGATACGCGAGAAAACGTCCGCCAACCGTCAATTGAGAAGCGATGGCTTCCATGATTTCGCACGCGGAATCCTGATCCATCGCCGAAAAAGGAATGCCGGAAACAACCGCATCCGGCGGATCTAAACCATAGTCCTCAAGGGTTGCTTTCAACTGGACAGCGGTACCCAAGTGAGCAATCAAGCGGGGATCGTCCATACGACCCAGGTGCTGGTGAAACCGAGGGTTGATTTCGATGCTCAGCAACCGCGCGTCCGGACGCATGGCAGAAAGCAGGGCCCGAGTCGTCCCGCCCGTACCTGCCCCCAACTCGACAATCGTGCGGGCTTGACCGATCTGAGCACCCTCGACGATCCGCTTGAGGACCACACGGGAACTGGGCACAACGCTCGCCACCTGCCTCGGATGACGCAGAAACTCCTGGACGAACAGCAGCCTGTCGCGCAATCGGTCGCCTGTTCCGGATGGATGATTCATAATGTAAAAATAATCTCCTAACAGCAGGATCGTCAAGGGCAGACGGCTTGGTTGACATCGACTTGGGAATTCGTTACGTTCATGCTTTAGATGACGAGCAACCGAATCTGGGAGGCACACCTCCCAAAATAAGGGGCTATAAGATGATTGAATTGGGTGGTGGCATACTCGGGCTCATCTGGTTGCTGATCGTAATTTGGGCGATTATTCGCACCTCTCAGAGCGCCACCAGCACGCTGAGCAAAGTGCTTTGGATCCTGATCCTGCTGTTCTTTCCCTGCGTGGGCTTGGTTCTTTGGATTCTGCTGGGCCCCGGGCGGCAGGCGTTGTGATGACCTTTGCCATCACGTTTCGAATCATTCGATCTTTGCCCGGGGTTATCGCTTGAATTTCCCCGCGGCTTCAGCCATCGCGTTGCTGAGCGAATTCCACGCGGACTCGACCCCCTCGCGCAGCGTCTCCCAGGCTTCTCCAGAAGCTTTGGATAGTTCGGACAGCCGGTTGCTTCCGTCCTCCAGCTTGAGTTCCAGATCCTGGATCTGCTGGCTGAATTCCATTTTAGCGTCAGCACTGGCACCATCGGCTTTCGCCTTCAGCTTGTCAATCTCGGCCTTCCACTCGTCCAATTGAGCCTGAAGCTTTTGTTCATACAGTTTTTTTTCGTCCATCTGATTGTTCCTCCTGATTACCTTCGTCTTCCCGTCAGAAATGTGATCACTGCGTCAAATAGGGCCGACCCGATCATCGACCAGACAGCCGCCTCGTGAAA
>REEF01000131.1 GCA_007695205.1 Planctomycetaceae bacterium | reverse complement strand
GGAATAGTCAAGTGGCAGCACTAAAATGTTTCTGCAGAATGCGGCCCAGGCATCGGCGGCGTTAGCTGGCATGCCGCTCGCGTCTGGCTTGTTGCCGCTGTTGACGTGCTTTCAAACCGTCCTGTAAAAGGCTACGATGGTACGATCTTCATTCCACAGGAAGCCACATCATGAACAAGTTCGTATCGTCGTTGATGCTCCTATCGATCATGACCGGTTCGGTACTGGCGGGTGAGCCTGCCGATCGAGTAGCGAAGGTCGCCGAGACCAAGGGGCTGATCGCCTTTTGGGACTTTTCGTTGATGCACGAGGGACGCTGGACGTCGTACCACGATGCTGACGTGGCTCCCAGCGGGTTTCCCGTCAGCTTGCGGCGCATCGGCGATCCCCAAGCCTACACGCCCGACGACTGGCCCTATGCGGACGATGCATCGAAGCTGTCGTTCGATACTTCAGGGCCGTTCGGTCATGCCGTGCGGTTCAACCAAGGGTATGTTTTCGGCGAGGTGGCGCGCGACGCATTCGATGGTTCGCCGCTGGATGTCCACGGTCGCCAAGCGTTTACCATGATCGCCTGGGTACGGTTCGTCGGCCGGCGGCATCTGGTCGCCGGGATCTGGGACGAAGGCGGTTGGGACAAATACGGCGGCAGGCGGCAGATCGCCCTGTTCGGCGGGCTGTTCGGATCGCGAGGGACAATCGCCCACATCTCGTCGACCGGGGCGTCCAGCTACCCGCAGTCGACAGCACCCGGATCGCAATTCGCCCGATGCCGAGCCATCGATGGCGGCGATTTCGAAAACGAACAATGGGTGGCCATGGCGATGACGTTCGACCCTGACACGGATCAGGTCGTAGCGTATCTTGATGGGGTCGCCACACCGACTTCCATCACCGATTCCGTGGCTCGAGACGTTTTTCGCTACACGGAACCGGTGGCCAGCAATCCTTTCCACTTCCCCTGGCCCATCTATTCGCCGCAATCCTTCCTGCTGAAGTTCCATGGCTATAACGTCCAGGAATCGGGCGTCTACGAGCACTGGTTGCATGTGGATACCGATGCGGCGACCGTCACGTACGACCGGACCAGTTCGGACGAAGACCATGGAAACGTCGATTATCGCGTCACGGTGGACGTTCGGCGTGGTGAAACCAGCATCCTGACCGAACCGATCAAGTTTGCTGCCACACGAGGGCACCGCGTTCGATTGCCGGTTGTGGCGAAGATGCAACCCGACGACTTGATCGTCACGTCCCTGGATGCGCGACACGGCGAATCGTGGCAGCGGATCGGTCAACCGGTCCGCTACCGGCTGCGGCATGGCGCCCCCTTCACGTTCGGCCGAGCCCTGGGGCTGGGCGCTGAGCCCATCGATTACGGGACCCAACTGTACCTGGACGGCGTCGCCGTATTGAATCGAGTGTTGACTGAAGAAAAACTGCGTGCATTGAGTTTCACCGACCGGTGACCCAGGCTCTGTCAGGAATCCCGACCGAACCCAACGAACGCTTAGAGAAAGGAACCGCGATGAACCCGCTGTGCTCAGCTCGAAGATTCACGTTGCCTGTCCCGTCTGGATCTGTCCCGTCTGGATCGCGAAACGCTGGCGGATGGTTCTCCAGCCAGCGGCTTGGCGGATGGGCGATGATCCTGGTGTTCGCGGCTGTCGGAGGACTAGGCTGTGCCGTGCAGGTCGCCGCGGACGAGCAAGCGTCTGTGAGGGGCAGCCGGCCGAACTTTATCTTCCTGCTGTTGGACGATGCCGGCTGGACGGACACCGGCGCGTATGGCGGCCGGATGCTGACGCCGCATCTGGATCGATTGGCAGCGGACGGGATCGCCTTCACCGACGCCCATTCGCCCGCGCCCAACTGCTCGCCCTCGCGAGCCGGGATTCTCACCGGACGCATCCCCGCCCGCACGGGGATCTACAGCTATCTGCCCGTCGCGCACCCCATGCATCTGCGAGCCGAGGAGATCACGGTGGCCGATCTGGCGGTTCAAGCCGGTTACCGCACGGGGCTCTTTGGAAAATGGCACCTGTCCGATCTGGACAACGCCGATCAGCCGGGACCGTTGGACCAAGGGTTCGAGGTCTCCTTCGCGACGTCCAACAACGCCGCCCCCAGCCATCGCGACCCGGTGAACTTCCGGCGCAACGGCCAAGCGGTCGGGAAAATCGAAGGGTACTCGTGCCAGATCCTCGTCGACGAAACGATCGACTGGCTCGATTCCATCGGTGCGGGCCAGGAAGACGCGGCCCCCTTCCTCGCGTGCGTCTGGTTCCACGAACCGCACACCCCCATCGCCTCGCCACCGGAATTGGTCCAGGCTTGTCTGGAACGTCATCCCGAACTGACCCAGCGCCAGGCCGAGTACCTGGCCAACATCGAGAACGTGGATCGAGCCGTAGGGCGATTGCTCGATTGGCTGGACCAACGCGACCTTGCCCGCGATACCGTGGTCTGGTTCACCTCGGACAACGGACCGCTGAACGCTTTCTCCAAGGGAGACCTGCGGGGACTGAAGTCCCATGTCTGGGAGGGCGGGCATCGAGTCCCCGCCATCGTCCGCTGGACGGGACGCATCCAACCCGGGATGTGGTGCAGCGTGCCGGTCAGCGGGATCGATTTCCTGCCGACGTTTTGCGAACTGGTGGGCGTCCAGGTGCCGGCCGATCGAACGATCGATGGCGTCAGCCAGGTTCCGCTGTGGTTGGGACGTGAGGACGATTTCCACCGAGCGACCCCGCTGTACTGGTACTTCTATCGCCTCAATCCCTCGCTGGCGATGCGAGACGGGGATTGGTGCATCGTCGCCCATACCGACGACGCCGATCGACCCAAAGCACATCCCCTGCTGCGCGAAGACATGCCGCGAGTGCTCCAGGCGAAACCGGTCCGCTGGCAACTGTTCCACCTAGGCCGGGATCGGGGCCAGACCATCGACCTGGCGGACGACGAACCGCAGCAGTTGGAAAGAATGAAACGCCAGCTAGACAAATTGCACGCCGAGGTTTTGTCCGAGGGCGTGCGATGGGATATCCCGGAAAGCTACCAATCCCGCGCAAATCGCCGCGTGTGGGATTCGGAATAACGTGATAGAAATCAAGGTGATCGCTCGCACGGATATCGTTGTCCAGTCCCATGGCGGAGGCCCAACGGTGCAGAGATAATCGGCGGAAGGGGTCGGTGGGTCCCGGGCGCTGGTGGGTCCCGGGCGCCGCGGTGGGTCCCGGGCGCCGCGGTGGGTCCCGGGCGCCGAACGGGACCAGATAGGCACGCAGACGTTCACCCTGGAGGGGGTCGGGAGTCTTTTTCGGGATGGCCGCTTTCCACATGGTTCATCGTTGC
>REEF01000613.1 GCA_007695205.1 Planctomycetaceae bacterium | reverse complement strand
GCGGTCGTCCGAGAAAGCGGCAGGAATGACTGAAAAGACCCCCGTCCCCTTTTTCGGTCACTGAAAAGACCCCCGTCCCCTTTTCCGCACCGCAGGCCGGGACGGATCGGGGGCTTCGTTCAGGATCGCCAGCAGTTTCGCGACTTTTTCCGGATGCTGATCGGCCACGTTCTGCGATTCGTGTGGATCGGTCTGATAGTCGAACAACTCGAACGCTTCCTCCGCGGCACCTTGTCGATGGACGATCAGCCGCCAACGATCGGTTCGGATGGTCCGTCTGCCGCCCGTCCAGAAGGCGAGGGCCGGCTTGGTTTCCAGGACCGTTGGATCGTCCAGTTGCGGCTTCAGGCTGCGGCCGCTCAACCCTTCGGGTGCGGGCAACGAGCACAGATCCAGCAGCGTGGGAAACAGATCCACCGTTTCGATAATCGCATCGCTGGCTTGGCCCGGATGTGGCATGCCCGGATGGCGGATGATCACCGGCGCACGCAACGCGTGTTCGTACAAACAGTGCTTGCCCCAGATCGCGTGCTCGCCCAGCAGGAACCCGTGATCGCTCCATACAACAATCACCGTGTTGTCGGCCAGTCCCAGTTCTTCGAGCGCCCGAACCACGCGTCCCAATTGCGCGTCCATGTAGCTGGTCGACGCGGCGTACGCCTGGCGCATCAGCCGAGCGTAGTCGGGGTCGTCGTCGGGATCTCGGCCCTGGTGCCCGTAGTTGCGACGGAATTCACCGCTGCCATGCCATCCGGATGGGGAAGCAGGGCGCTCCGTCACCACGGGTGCGGGGATTGCATCGGGATCGTGGATGTCAAACCATTTCTTCGGCGCGGCAAAGGGCAGATGCGGCTTGAAAAAACCGACCGCGAAGAACCAGGGTTCCTGTGATTTGGCCAGTTCGCCCAGCGTCCGTACGGCGTCGGCGGCCACCCAGGCGTCCGGATAGGATTCATCGGGACCATCGAACGCCTCCCAGGGCGGCGACTGTCCTCGATCCCTGGCAACACCGTTGGCAAACCCGTGCATCATCGCTTCGGGTGTTGCCCATGGCGATTCGGGAACCCAGCAACGGTCCCAGACACCCGGCAGTTCTTCGGGGCCCTCCGCCCAGCCTCGCCCCGTCCTTCCGCCCGGATAATGGGTGATCTTACCCAGCGACAGCGTCTGGTACCCGTGTTGCCGAAACACGGCCGGTAGGCTGGACGCTGCCCATTGCGGGTGCGTCGAGGCGATGGCTCCGTTGCCCAGATGGGCCGGCAGGTCCGGGTAACGGCCGCGGATCAATGTATAACGTGATGCCCCGCACGTCGGCACGTGGACGTAATGATGCGTGAACAGCCGACCGGATGCCGCCAGCGCGTCCAACTCGGGCGTCTTGGCGTGCGGGACGCCCAGACACCCCAAGTCGTTGCGCAGGTCATCAATGGCCAGGAACAGGACGTTAGGGCGTTCGGTGGCCAGTGTGCGCGAAAGGCCAGTCGAACCCAGCGCCACCAGCGCCCCGAGCAACCACAACATGAAACGGTTTTTCATCAGCGTATTCTCCTAACGCGGCACGGCCGCAACCAAAGTAGGTTGGGTCTCCGACCCGACCCGGTCGGGACGGAGTCCCAACCTACGAAGATGCGCGCACGGTGCGCGCATCTTACAGCCGAAGACTCGCAAGTCTTGTTCCGCATCGTTCGTCCAGTCCCCTACGTTCCTGCACACCCGATTAGCGGATCTTGGGGTCGGGAAGTTCCTGCTTGATGCCTTGGTCGATCGGCATCGGGTCGGTTTCCGGCGTCAGACCGGTTTCGGCCATCAACCGAGTCAATTCGGCCTGCAACCGCTTGACCACCGGCGCGTACTTCGGACGATCGATCAGGTTGTAACGTTCCTCGGGATCGAATTCGATGTTGTACAGTTCGGCCATGTGCCGATCCGGTCCACCGTCACCGTGCGGGTAACGGATATACTTCCACGAATCGGTGCGTACACCGCGAACGTTCGGTGTGTACGGGAACTGGACTTCGTAATCGTAGTAGTAGAACCAGGAACGCCGCCAATCAGGATCGCCTTCACGGACCAAGCGAACCCAAGACCGGCCGTGGATATCTTCCAACGGCGGTGCGCCGCACAATTCCAGGATGCTGGGTGCGATGTCGATCGTCAAGACTTGCGGTTCGATCACCTTGGGTTGATCCGGGGGAACCAGTCCGGGATAACGCACCAGCAGCGGCACGCGAATGCTGGGCTCGTGCATGGTCCGTTTGTCGATCATCCCATGTTCGCCGTTCAGGATGCCGTTGTCGCTCATAAATACCACAACGGTGTTATCCAATTCCCCTCGTTCCTTCAGCACGTCGTACATGCGGCCGACGCTATCGTCCACCGAGATCAGGGTTGCCCAGTACGCTCGGATCATCGCTTCAAAGTCCTTCACCGCTTCGGGGCTGTCATCCGGGAACTCCTTGCGCCAATCGAACAGCGGGCCATAGATGCCGTGCCAGGTATACAAACGATCCTGGATCCACGCTGGTTTGTCGTCCAACATGAAGGCCGTTTCTGGGTACGGGATCCGTACGTGATCGAACGCATTCTCGTATTTCGGTTCCGGGTAGTAGAAACTGTGCGGGGCCTTATGGCCGACCATCAGCAACCAGGGTTGGTCTTCACGCGGGCGATTCAGCCAGTCGATGGCCATGTCCGTCACGACTGTCGTGTAATACCCCGGCACGACTTCACGGCGTTGGCCGTGGAAGTTGAATTCGGTGTCAAAGTATTTTCCCTGCCCTTTGTGCGTGACGAACCAATCGAAGCCCGGCCGCGGTTCGTCGTTGTCCTCGCCCATGTGCCATTTGCCGACGTAAGCCGTGTTGTAACCCTCCTCCTGCAAGACGATCGGAAAACTCTTCAGGTCCTCGGGGTATTCCGTAAAGTTGTCCGTCACCCCGTGCGTATGGGCGTACAGACCGCTCAGGATGCTCGCCCGGCTGGGCGAACACAGCGAGGTGGTGCAGAACATATTCGCGAAGTAGATGCCTTCTTTGCCCAGTCGGTCGATATTCGGCGTCTCCAGGTGGCGGCTGCCGCCCAGCCCGACCGCATCGGTCCGTTGATCGTCCGTGATGATCACCAACACATTCGGCCGTTCGCCCAACGCTCGGTGCGCCGTCCCGACAGTCAGCACAGCCAGCAGACCGACGAGCAAGAAAGGATTGCGTGCAAACGTCATGATCAAGATCCTCCGTTCGTTGGAAGTGGGTACCAAGCCGTCGAGTGTACCCGAATCACCGTCAATTACAACCCAAGCGGTCCTAAACCCCAACGTTGCATAACGCTCCCTCGTAGGACGGATTGGCAATCCGTCCAGCGCCGAGCGAGACATCGATTGCAACACCGCGGCGAGACATCACGAAAAGTGAGCTCCAGCCACCGTTGACTTTTTCGGTTTTGCATTGGTATCTCACGGACGGATTGCCAATCCGTCCTACCATTTATGCAACCATGGGTAAAGAGATCACAGCACGTTGTAGGGAGGTTATGAACTGAAGACGGCATTAGCGTGCAGCAGAGCGGTCAGGGAACGGACCCGCTCCAGATCCAGCGGTCCGTTGCGAGTGCCTCGACAGGCGGCGCCGCGTACGGCGATGTAGTCCGGCGCCAGTTGGCAAGCGGTCGTGATCGCCTGGCCCGCAAGCGATCCGCCCAATACGACCTGCTGGCCCGCATCGCGGATGATGGCGACCAGCCGCTCGAGCTGGTCCGTCGGCAGGTACGCGAACAGATCGCCGCCCGATTTATCATGGGTATCGAACAAGACAGCCTGGCATCTCAGTCCAGCAGCTTGATGGATGATCTCCAGCGGCGGCGGAGCCTGGCAGCCGGTCCAGTCCGCATAGACGACGGCCACCGGTGCGACGTTCGGTGGCAGACGTCGCAGCGAGTCGCTCCAACGTTGCGGCCAATCGCCACGCACGCCGCACCCAGCCAGCCCGATCTTGGCGTATTGGAACCGGGCCAACAGATTGTCGTCGTGTTGGGTGTCCTCCAGCAATTCGCCCAACGCCGCACTGGTTGGAACACGCCCCTGGCTGACGGCAAGAACATCCCGCCACACCGCTGGCGTCGCGGCCCCCAGCGCGCCGTGATCGGGTTCCTTGATGTCCAGCAAGTCGACCCCGCCTGCGAGAGCGGTCGCCGCTTCGTCCGCATCGCGGACACTGATCAATAATCGGGCCATGCAGCATCCTTTCCCAGTATAGATCCGTCCGGGGCCTGTCGCCGTCGTCTGGTGCTGGTCGATCAGGATATCAGGTCGAGCTTGCGGGTGTCGAGCGTTGCAGGTCGCCGACCACCTGGCGGACGATCCTCGCAATCTGCTCGGGATCGATCTCTTGCCGCACACCGCAGCCGCCGACAGGTTCATCGGTAAAGCCTTCCGCGGCCAGCAGGCACTGCAACTGGCGACTCAATTCGCTCAATTCCATCTGCTGGCTGTCCGATTTGGGTTGACGCCCCGCCCCCGCCTGGATGCCGCGCAAGGCGAGCGCCGCACGAAAACCGTCCGGGAATTCGGCGGAATACAGCATGGCATCGAACAGCTTCAGCAGGCGGTACTGAAGGTCGCGAGCCTGGTCCAATTTGCCGGAGACCGTCAGATCATACAGCTTTCGTGTGATCTCGGGCACCACGCCGCTGGTGGCATTCGTACCACCGTCACAGCCGATCAACAGCATGGGCATCAGCGCCGCGTCCCAGCCGGTCAAGAAGCTGAAATCGGGCCGCACGGGCCGCACGGCGGCTATCATCCGCATCATGTGCGGCAGGTCGCCCGAGGAATCCTTGATGCCGACAACACGCGGGCACTGTTCTGCCAATCGAGCCACCGTCGGTACGTCGATGGGCGATGCGAACATGGGGATGTTGTACAGCGTGACATCGACGGGCGAATGATCGGCGATCTCCTTGAAATAGGCATAGACGCCCGCTGGGGTCAGCTTGTAGTAGAACGGAGACACGATCGCCACCGCTCGAACTCCCAATCGGTCGTAATGCTCGCACGCGCGGATGGTTTCGCGCGTGTTCGCCTCGGCCGCCCCCGCCAGGATCGGGACCCGGCCCGCCGTCTGGTCGACGATGATCTCGATGATCCGCCGCCGCTCGTCGGCCGTGAATCGGGTGAATTCGCCGGTCGACCCATTGGGGTACAGCCCGTGGACTCCCCGTTCGATCAACCAGTCCACGTAGCGCCGCAGTTCCGCTTCGTGGATCTCGCCACGATCGTCCAGAGGGACTACATTCGGCGTGTAAATTCCAGTCAGTCGAGCTATTTCAGTCATGGGATTCGTCCGTTTCGGGAAAGGCAGAGGATTCTCTAGCATAGCTTATGTCCATCGGCCGCGCGCAAGGGTGCGGGCTTGAAATCGAAGCGTGGGTACGAACAATACGTTGGGAATTTTGTGTCAACCCGGAGATAATAGTGCACATGAGCGTTTGCGAAGCGGTGGAAAGGGGAGAAATCGTCCCTTATGCGACGATGCGAAATCGAGGTGCCGTGCTCGTTGCGTTGGGTCTGATGGCGCTGCTGGTATTAACGGCGGGCAATCGATTCGGCTGGGATCGGGGACTTTTGGTCATCGTTGGCGGCCTTTTGGGGGTATCGCTTTACCACGCCTCGTTTGGTTTCACGTCGGCTTGGCGTATTTTTGTCTTCGAGCGTCGTGGTGCCGGGGTCCAGGCCCAACTGGTCATGTTGGCTCTGGCGGTGACCATCTTCTTTCCGTTGCTGGCGTACGGGGAGGTTTTCGGTCTGTCGGTGCGTGGTTTTGTCGCGCCCGTGGGTTGGGGGGTGGCTTTTGGCGCATTGATTTTCGGTATCGGCATGCAGTTGGGCGGCGGCTGTGCCAGCGGTACCCTGTTCACCGTTGGTGGCGGCAATACTCGCATGGTGCTGACGCTGACGGCTTTCGTCACGGGCAGCCTGCTGGCCACATTCCATCTGCCGTGGTGGAACCAGCAGCCCAATCTGGGCACCATCTCGCTGGTGCATCAAATGGGCTGGATCGCTGCATTGGTGTTGCACCTGGCGGTTTTCGCGATCCTGTTCGCGATTGTCGGAAGACTCTCGACGCGGGAAACACGCACGCTTACCGGCAGCGGTACCTCGCGTCATTGGCTGCGCGGCCCGTGGCCCTTGCTTTGGGGCGCTGTTGCGTTGGCCCTGCTGAACGCCAGTACGTTGCTGCTGGCCGGTCGCCCTTGGGGAATCACTGGGGCGTTCTCCATTTGGGGCGGGCATGCGGTGCACGCCATGGGAATCGACCTGAGCGGTTTTCCCTTTTGGGCCGACCACGATTTCAGCCAGAGTCTGTTGAGCGACGTCACCACCACGATGAACGTGGCAATTATCCTGGGTGCGATGGCATCTGCTGGATTGGCTGGCAAATTTCAACCAGGTTGGCGTGTGTCCTGGCGCGGCGCCATGACGGCCATTCTGGGAGGTCTGTTGATGGGCTACGGAGCTCGAGTGGCCTTTGGCTGCAATATCGGCGCTTTTTTCAGTGGCGTTGCATCGAGCAGCCTGCACGGCTGGTTGTGGTTGGTTTGCGGCTTTTCGGGATCGATTCTTGGCACGTATGTCCGAAAATGGCTCGGGGATGGACCCTACGCAAATTCTTCCGCCGCGAGCAAGCCGCTCAGCCGTTGACGGAACTTGAGGTTTGCACTAACCTTTTACAACCCTGATTTAATGTGCCGAGAAATCCTTCGTAAGAACCCTGAACCAGGAAACGATCGCATGATCCTGTTGCTTGATCTGCACCTGTTGCTATTGCCCGTCGAGGCGGGATGTTAGGGGTTTTTCGCGCGAGCAAAAGAAAGCGTTACTGACCCCGAGGTCCCGAAGCCTCGGGTTTTTTTGTTTTCCGACCAGGCCTGATGAGCCTCCGGGGATTCACCCATGTCACCGATCTGCTGGAATATCGCAAACCCGTTGGACTTGACGGGAACGGACACGCGGCTGTTACTGCCGACGCCAGCCAGGGGCTGGCCGATCGTGAACGTGGACGGATGAAGAAAGATTTGGGATAAGTGACCGGAGACTTGAACGTGACAACGAACGAAATGAAACAGATCAAGATTTTTGACACGACGCTCCGCGACGGCGAGCAATCGCCGGGTGCGAGCATGAATTTGAACGAGAAGCTGGAGATCGCTCAGGCCCTGGCGGCGTTGGAAGTCGATATCATCGAGGCCGGATTTCCGATCGCATCGCCGGGCGATTTCGACGCCGTACGAGAGATCTCGCGGATCGTGCGAGGCACGACGGTATGCGGGCTGGCGCGATGCAATCCGGCGGATATCGATCGGGCTTGGGAGGCGCTAAAATTGGCCGAACGCCCGAGAATCCATGTCTTCCTGGCCACCAGCGCCATCCACCGCGAATTCAAGCTGCGGATGACGACCGACGAGATCATCCAGCGGGCGGTCGAGGGCGTACGGCGTGCGGCGGGTTACTGTGACGATATCGAGTTTTCGCCCGAGGATGCCGCGCGGACCGAACATGACTTCTTGTGCCAAGTCGTCGAAGCGGCCATCGAGGCGGGGGCCACGACGATCAACATCCCCGATACGGTCGGTTATGCCGTCCCAACTCGCATGGGACAGACGATCGCCATGCTGCGCAATCGGGTTCCGAACATCGATCGAGCCGTGATCAGTGTCCATTGCCATGACGACCTGGGATTGGCGGTGGCCAACAGCCTGGCTGCGGTCGAGCAGGGTGCGGGGCAGGTCGAATGCACGATCAACGGGATCGGCGAGCGAGCGGGCAACTGTTCTCTGGAAGAAATCGTCATGGCCCTGCACACTCGCAGCGATTACTACGGGTGCCAGACCCGGGTCAAGACCCAGCGTCTGGTACCCACCAGCCGCCTGGTCGCGTCGGTGACCGGCATGCAGGTCCAGCGAAACAAAGCGATCGTCGGGCGCAACGCGTTCGCTCACGAAGCGGGCATTCACCAGGACGGCATGCTGAAGGAACGGTCGACTTACGAGATCATGCGACCCGAAGATGTCGGCTTCACGCATACCGACCTGGTGCTGGGCAAGCACAGCGGCCGAGCCGCGTTGAACGAACGGGCCAAAACGCTCGGGTTCCAGTTGACCGGCGAACAGCTCCGAGCGGTGTTCGAGGAGTTCAAGAAACTGGCGGACAAGAAGAAGGAGATCTACGACGGCGATATCGTGGCCTTGATCGAACAGCGTCTGCACGCCCCGGTCGAGGAAGAATGGACGCTGGTGTCCTTCGAGGCCCATTGCTGCAGCGGCCAGCCGCCGCGAGCCAAGCTGTGCCTGCGGCGCAACGGCCAAGATCATGTCGCCGAGGTCACCGCCGGCGATGGACCGATCGACGCGGCTTTCTGCGCCGTCGAAAGAATCATCGACAAACGGCTCAGTTGTAAAGGCTTCGAAGCTCGCAGCGCAACGGTCGGCCGCGACGCACAAGGCGAGGTCACGATGGAGATCGAGCACAACGGCGCGATGATCCGCGGTCGCGGGGTGTCGACCGATACGGTCGAAGCCGCCGTCAAAGCGATCTTGAACGCCGTCAATCGGATCGAGGCCGAAATGCGTCAAACCGCCGACCAACAACCCACGCTGCCCGTCGAAAAAGTGACGCCGTAGGCCGGCAAGCTTTCGTGCGACATCAGATCACGCGGAACCCAGGCCAACCGGGTCTCCGCGCCATCTGGGCTTCGTCATTGGAAAGCTGCATTCGCCAAGGTGATCGCCAACTGGAATTCCCGCTTTGGGTGCTTGACACGACCGCGGCATCCTCGCACGATCAAGGCTGCGCATCGATTTCGTAGATCGTTGCCCCAACCGTTCCCGATTTGCAAGGAATATTCGGCTCACTATGCGATATATGCTACCTTTCACCGTAGTTCTGGCACTGCTGCTGATCTCTGGCTGCGGCTCGCAAGTTTCGACTCCGCAGGGGGATACGTCGACTGGCCCGGGAACCAACTCGGCCGGCCAGGTGCCCAGCAAGCTGGTGTTCGCTTTTCAGAAACAAAACGATCCGCGCCGCATTCGCGAAACGGCCGACCAGGCGGCCGAGTTCTTGACCGAGCGGCTGGGGATTCCCACCGAGGTGCTGATCCCGGCCAGCTACGGGGCCAGCGTCCAGGCGGTGGTCAGCAATCATGCCCAGGTCGCCTACCTGTCGTCGATCCCGTTCTTGTTGGCGCGGGAGGAAGCGCCGGTCGAGATGCTGTTGGCCGAATTGCGCGAGGACCGCACCGAATACGACTCGGTCTTCGTCGTCAGGAAGGATTCACCCTACCAGGATCTGGCCGATCTGCGAGGAAAGCGAGTCATGTGGACATCGCCGACCAGCACGTCCGGGTTCGTGATGGCCTATTCGCGGTTGGTCGACGAGGGCCTGCTGGAACGGCGTCAGCCGCCGTCCGAATTTTTCGAATCGGTCAACTACGCGGGCGGGTACGACCGTGCATTATTGGCGGTTGCCAATGACCAGGCGGACGTATGCGCCGTCAGCTACTATACGATCGAGGGCGACCGAGCCGATGTGTACAGCACGCCCGAGATGCGCGAGAATCTCCGCGTGCTGGCTCGTACCTCGGGTGTCCCCACGCACCTGGTGTGCATCCGCGCGGACCTGCCGGATGACTTGAAGCAACGCATCCAAGCGGCGCTGTTGCAGTTAAGCGACGAGCGGCCCGAACTGCTGGCCGACGTGTACGGCGCGGCCCATTTCGCGGTCGTGCAGGAAGAGCAGCACGTGGAGGGCGCCTATCGGGCGCTGCAGAATACCGGACTGGGCCTGAAGGGCCTGGTCAAGTAGAGACCTGGTGTTTCGTGCCGCAACCCGGCGAGTCGCAGACTTCAGTGCGGAGGCGGAGAAGCTACGGAACGACCTCGCTGGCCAGATCTTCTCCTTGCGGGAAGGCAGCCTTGTATACCCCATGGTTGCATAAAAAGTAGGACGGATGGTGAAATTGCTGATGATTTCGTGTAGGCTGATGAGATCAGAGAACACCATCGGTATCATTCGGTAACCCCGAGATCCCCAGGAGCCAAGCCATGACAAGGAAAACGATGTTGAACCGCCGGAGATTTCTTCGCAGTACTGCCGTGGCGAGCTTGGGGTTCGCCGCTCCGCTGCTGTTGCCGGCTCGCGTGCTGGGACGCGAAGGGGCCGCGCCCAGCGAACGGGTCACGCTGGGCGTGATCGGATATGGCGGGCGATGCGCGGCGATTCTGCCCCATTTTCTCGCCTTCGACGAACTGCGATGCGTCGCCGTGTCGGATTGCCGCGCCGCCCGATTGACCGCTGCCAAACAAGCGGTGGACGACCGCTACCGGGACAACGGCTGCGCCGCCTATGCGGACTTCCGCGACCTGTTCAGCCGCCAGGATATCGACGCGGTCTTGATTGCCACGGGCGACCGTTGGCATACGCCGTTGTCGGTGCTGGCCGCGAAGGCGGGGAAGGACATCTTCTGCGAAAAGCCCGTTTCGATGACGATCGGCGAAGGGCGAGTGCTGGCCGATACCATGGCCAGTCTGGGCCGGGTGTTCCAAGCGGGACACCAACGCCGCTCGGTCGATTCTTACCGGTTTCAAATGGAAACGGCCCGCAACGGCCGGATCGGTCGAGTGCATACCGTGGTCTGCCAGGTCTGGCAGGGTCCGACGGTTGCGCGGGACGCCGCCCAGCCGGTGCCCGAAGGCTTCGACTACGACATGTGGCTCGGCCCCGTGCCGTGGCGACCGTACTCGCCCGCCTTCGTCGGCGGTTGGAACTACTTCTGGGACACCGGCGGTGGCCCGCTGATCGGCATGGGATGCCATTACACCGACCTTGCCCAGTGGGCACTGCAACGCGACGACACGGGACCGGTCGCCTACGAAGGCACAGCGACTTGGGACCGGCAGGCGTACAGCGATACCCCCGTGACCGCCGATTGTACCTGTACGTATGCCGACGGCGTGAAGATCGTGCTGCGTTCCAGCGGTGCTTTTCAAGACCGCTACATCCGCTTCGTCGGCACCGAGGGATGGATCCAGGTGGACGACCAGACGAACGCGATTACGGCTGAACCGAGTTCGATTCTGCGCGACCGCACCGTTTCCGAGCGGGGGTGGGACGAAACAGGTGAACACGTACGGGATTGGTTGGACTGTATGAAGTCGCGGCAGCAACCGATCTGCCATCCGGAGAGCGCCCATCGTGCCACGGTGATCTGCCACGCCGTCAACATCGGCTTGCGGCTGGGGCGCGGATTGAAGCTCGATCCGCAGACCGAGCGTTTCCTGGATGACGACCAGGCCAACGCGATGCTCGTGCGCGAGCAACGTGCGCCGTGGAATCTGATCTGAACCGTATTTCGTTGAGTGCCACCCAACGCGATCCAAGTCGCTCGGAGGGGCAAAGGAATCCGATGAATTCAGAAGAGCGATCAGCTTTGACGGCCAGCGGCATCGCGGTCCAGTACGATGGCCAAGGCGATTTCGCGTTGGAAGAGGCCAGCCTGTGCCTGCAGCCGGGAGATCGTGTGGCCGTGCTGGGCCCGTCGGGCGGAGGCAAGACCACGTTGCTCCGGGCATTGGAAGGGTCCGTCGGCTGCGCGCGGGGCACCGTCCAACGCGATGGGCTGGCGGCGTTGGTCTATCAGGACCTGCGGTTGGTCCACGAACAAACGGCGTTGCGCAATGTGTGCAGTGGTGCGTTGGGCGAAGTCCGATCCCATGTCGCGATCTTTCGATATCCGCCTGCGATTGTCCAACGAGCTCGGCAGCTACTGGACGACCTGGGGCTGGGCGAATTGGCCAGTAGGAAGGTCGGCCAGTTATCCGGCGGCCAGCGGCAGCGGGTCGCGATCGCTCGGGCTCTGTGCGCGCGGCCCAAGGTGCTGCTGGCTGACGAACCTCTCTCGTCATTGGACCCGGAAAACGCGTCACGGATCCTGCGTCTGTTGAAGAGATTACAGGATAAGTATCAGTTTGCTCTAGTCATTTCCTTGCACGCACCCGGCCCCTACCCCGATTTCTTCCAGCGGTATCTGTTGGTTCGCGAAGGTCGAATCGCTCTGGAAACCGATCGTCACGAAACGGCTTGGCACCAAGCCTTTGGTGACTCCGAGCCCGTGGACCAGGCTGCCAAGGCCAGCGATGTAACCGCCCCGCCGGCTCAAGACCGCGCGCTGCTGCGGCAGCCGCGGCCGGCGATGCGAGCGATCCGGACCGGCCTGGCAGCAGCGGTCGTGGCCGCGCTGCTGCTATGGTCGGCTCGGGCGCTGAATCTGGACGCTCGCTCGTTCGCCGGCGCCGGCGGCGCGGTGCTGGATTTTCTGGGGAAGATCGTGCCGGCCAGCCCGGAACAAGCGGCGGCCCTGCCTTGGAAAGTGCTGTTCTTCTCGCTGATCGAAACGATCCAGATGGCCATCCTGGGCACGTTCGTCGGCATCCTGCTGTCGCTTCCCATGGCCGTCATGGCATCCCGTCAGACCTCGCCCTGGCTGATCCGGGTTCCGACTCGTTTCCTGCTGAATCTGGTGCGGACGATCCCGAGCATTTTCTGGGGCCTGATCTTCGTGGCTTTCGTCGGGCTGGGGCCGCTGGCCGGCGTGTTCGCTCTGGCCGCCTACTCGATCGGGTACCTGACCAAGTTCTTCTACGAAGGGTTGGAGGATGTGGATTCGCGAGCCGGCGCGGCTTTGCGATCGTTGGGCGCTACCCGGCTGCAGGTGTTTACCCAAGCGGTCTTCCCCGCCGCGCGTCCTGTGCTGGTGGCCGCCTGTTTGTTCGTGTTCGAATACAATATCCGCAGCGCCAGCGTCCTGGGGGTTGTCGGCGCGGGCGGTATCGGCCAGGATCTGATGTACTACATCGAATGGCGCGACTTTACCTCGGCGGCCGCAGGATTGGCCATGATCCTGGTCGTGGTCGTCTTCCTGGATTCGATGTCCGAATGGTGGCGACGTCGGTTGGTCAAAGATCGCGGGACCTGACGGCCGGCCGACCGGTCAAGCGCAATCCGGGTACAACGCGCGGCTGACACAACCATGGTTTGCCTGAGTCACGGTGGCGGCGAAATCCAAGAGATACCCGCGGCGAAATCGTCGAGCTGCCGGGCGCCATTGCTGACGGCGTCGCCCGAGTTCCTCGTCCGTGATGTGGAGGATGATCTCGCCGGCCAACAGATCGAACGAGATCTCGTCCCCATCGGCGACCAACGCGATCGGCCCCCCCAACGCAGCTTCCGGCGCACAATGGACGCCGATCGCTCCGTGCGAGACCCCCGAGACGCGCGTGTCGGAAATCAAGGCCACTCGACCGTCCAGTTCGGGCACGGCCAGCGCGGCCGAAGCCACCAGCACTTCGGGCATCCCCGCAGCCACCGGCCCCAGGTAACGCAGGACGATCACGCTGCCCGGCCGAATTTGGCCATGCTCGACCGCGTCCGCGACCGCCCTGGCGTCATCGAAGCACATCGCGGTGCCGCGAAAACGGGGCTCCTGCATGCTAGAGACCTTGAAGACGATGCCGTCGGGCGCCAGGTTTCCGAAGCAGATTTGCATGTCGGCAAACGGCTTCAGCGGAGCCTCCTTGGGCGCAACCAATTGCTGGCCCTCGGGTAGGTCCGCAGCCTGCTGGAGGACCTGACCCAGCGTCTGGCCCACCACCGTCCCCTGGGCGCCGTCCAATAACCCAGCTCGCCACAGATGCTTCAACAATACGGGCGTGCCCCCGATCCGATGCAAATCCACCATCGTCTTGCGCCCTCGGGGCGCGAAGCCGCACAGCACGGGTGTGCGGGCGAAAATCGACTGCATGTCGCGCAGCGTGAACACCACCTGAGCTTCGCGGGCCAACGCCAGCAGATGCAGCACGCCATTGGTCGAACCACCGATCGCCGCCATCGCGGTGGCCGCGTTCTCGAAGGCGCGCCGAGTCAGCAGGTCGCGCGGGCGGAGCCCGCTTTGCAGCATCTCGCGCACATGGCGTCCCAACCGATGGCACTCGTCGTGCTTGGCCTGGTCCACCGCCGGGATCGCACTGCTGCCGGGCAACATCAATCCGATAGCCTCCATGGCCACCCCCCACGTATTGAACGACGCGGCGATGCCACACCCACCGACACCCGGACAGGCTGTCCGAAAGATCTCATCCGCTTCGGCCGCATCCATCTCGCCCACCGCCACCGCCGCCTGGGCATCGTAGACGTCCAGGATCGAGATCTCCTGGCCATGGTGAACACCCGGCATAATCGTGCCGCCACTGATCAACAAGCCCGGATAATTCAAGCGGGCCAACGCCATCGCGAAACCGGGCCCGTTCTTGTCACAGTGATGCATGCCGACCAGTGCGTCGTAGCCATGTGCGCTGACGACGCATTCGGCCGCGTTGGCGATCAGATTCCGCGACGGCAGGCTGGCATTACCGCCCTCGTGTCCCTGAGTGATGTTGTCGCTGATCGCCGGGACACCAAAGGGCAAACCGATCAGCCCTGCGTTGCGGCAACCATCGGTGATTTGCCGAGCCAAATCGTAGGCGTGCAGGTTGCACAGATTTCCATCCAAAAGCGGGACGCCGATCCCGATCTGCGGCTTATCGAAATCCTCCTCGGTCCATCCCAGGCCGTAGTAGAAGGCCGTGATCCCGCGCTGCCAACCACGGGTCAAGTTCCGACTGTTCCAGTTCAAGGGGGCGTCCATTGCGATCTCCTTCATGATGGTGAGCAGGCGTTCCACGCTGAACGCCAGCCGTTATCGAATTTCAGGGAAACTGGGTGACGCAACGGGGTCGGGAGTCGTTTTCTGCCAACGATCATCCATATGGAAACGAGCTTGCCCGAAAACGACTCCCGACCCCTTCCACCGACCGTTTACCTTTCATTGGTCAGGCCCTCGAGCCTGCTGGAGCCAAGCCTGATGGACGGCTTCCAGTTGCTGGACCTTTTGCGGGTACTCGGCCGCCACGTTCTTCAGCTCCGAGACATCGTCGGCCAGATTGACGAGGAACCGTCGATCCTCTTTCGTCAACTTGTCTTGATGCAGCGGATCGCGCGGCTCGGCCAACAATTTCCAGTCTCCTTGACGCACGGCCCAACTGTTGCCGATCGTCCAGTGCAGCACCTCGTGCGGCGACGGGGCAGCATCGGACTGCAGGACGGGCACCAGGCTCTTGCCATCGATGTCCGGGTTCAACAGCGGCACATCGCATAATTCGGCCAGGGTAGGCAACCAATCGCAGCTATGCGCCATTTGGTCTCGCACCGCGCCTTCCGGCACGTTTCCAGGCCAACTGATGATCGACGGCACTCGAATCCCGCCCTCGAATAGACTGAATTTCGCTCCGCGATACGGTCCCGCATCGCCTCCGCCAAAATGAGCCCGTTCTTCGCGGGAGTGCCCATGGTCGGATTGAAAGACGATGACCGTCTGCTCCAGCAGTTCCCGCCGCTGGAGTTCTTGGATCAACCGGCCGATGCGAGCGTCCATCGCCGAAAGGAAGGCCGCGTACAGATTGCGCGGGTAGGGCAGATCGCGATAGTACTCCAACCAGTGTGCGTCTCCCTGGTAGGGATAATGAGGCAGGTTGATCGCAAAGTACACGAAGAACGGCTTCTCCTCCCGCTGATCGATGAACCGGACGGTCTCGTCCACCATCAGATCCGGGAAATAGCGACCATCGTAGAAGACTTCGACGCCGTTTCGCCACAGGTCGTGACGGTTCGGACCTTGCCAGTAGAAAAAGTGCGAGTAATTATCGATGCATCCGCCCATGTGCCCGAAAGAATGATCGAATCCCTGGGCGTTGGGCATGGTCTCGGGAGTATACCCCAGATGCCATTTGCCGATATGAGCGGTTGTGTACCCCGCCGCTTGGAACGTATCGCCCATGGTGATCTGTTCGGCCGGCATCCCTGCGTGGCCTTGTTGGGAACTGACATTCCCTGGCACGCCCGCGCGGATCGGGTATCGGCCCGTGAGCAACCCAGCTCGACTGGGCGAACACACCGGCGCGGCGGCATAGAACTGCGTGAACATGACGCCGCGTTCTGCCAGGCCATCGATGGCGGGCGTGACCAGATCCGTGGCCCCATAGCAGTTCGCGTCGATCGAGCCCTGATCGTCGGTCAGGATCACGATCACATTCGGTCGTTGGGGTTCGGCGGCCTGCATCGGTGCCCAGGCCGTCGCCAATATCGCCAATATCGCCAACCAACTTTTCTCATACCGCATTGTTCTTGCCTCCTAATCGAGCTGACAAATAACCCCATCGTTGCATAAAAAGTAAGACGGATTTTCATCCTGACTCTTACCCACACTGCACAAGCAGATTGGAAGATAGCGACAACTATTTTGACGGGCACTGCTAGCATGGACAAGCAAGACTCCCGTCCAGCGTCCGGGAGCCACACCGCCTGGCCAACCCCACAGGGATTTCAGGGTAAGAGTCCCGTCCAACGGCCGGGAGCCACGCCGGCTGGCTTCCCCGGGCTCAGACGCCATGGGTTCGATGAACGTATGAAGTCGGTCGACAGGCAGGTTCTCCAGGACCTGCGTTTGGCCGCCATGCCAGCGGATCTCCAAACGCTGGATACGGTCGTGGCGCCCCAGGCCGAAGTGCAGCCTCGATCCGAAGTGGCTCTGGTAGCCTCGCCCACTGTGGACTTCGGCAACTTGTCTCAGGTCCCCAGCCACGACGATGACTCGGGATCCCACAGCGTCGCGGTTGGCTTGTACTCCCACCAGACGCACCTGGACCCAGTGGTGACTGCTTGGCGATTCGTTTCGCAGCACGGTTGGCTCGCGGCGCGAGTTCAGGATGACCACATCGATGCGTCCGTCGTTGTCCAGATCGTCAAACGCGGCGCCTCGGCTGCTCCGCCGGACCTGCATCCCATCGCCAGCCGATTCCGAGACATTCTCGAAGCGGCCGTCGCCCATGTTGCGCAGCACAAAGTTGCGGACTTCGTAAGCGGTGGATCGATCGTACTGGTCGATCAAATCTTGCAGGTGGCCGTTGGCGACGAAC
>REEF01000514.1 GCA_007695205.1 Planctomycetaceae bacterium | reverse complement strand
CTGGCTCAATTGTCGCCTTCAACTGCGGCTCCGGACCGAACCCAATCCGCCATCGACACCGACGACTTGCCCGGTGACCCAGAAGTTCGAACGCGTCCGGGGTGCGGCGGACCACTTCCGCGGCCGAGATATCGATCTGCGTCCAGCCCAGCTCCTGCAGGGCCCTGATCGCTCTCCGCATGAAAGTTTCGTCTTGTTCTCGGAACATGGATCACACCTCGCAGTCCACGTGGTCCATCGAGGCCAGCACCCTTCCGGCCATCGCTGCTCCGCTGAGAAACGCTCCCTCGACGCGCGGACCCGAACACCAATCCCCGCAAGCCCCGATCTGCAAGTCGCCGTCGAACAGATACCGGTCAGGCAGTGGTTCTGTGGGCAGCGCGTACCGCCAGCGGTGGGCAACGACATAGCTGGGCGGCACGGCCCCCACGCCAGTCGCATCCCAGAAGGCATCTAGGAGCCGCTCGTGGATCGCCTCGGGTGGCTGTTCGAGATGGGACTGAGTCCAATCCCCGGAGGCGTGCAGAATCCAAGTTTCCGTATCCGGATTGCGGCCGGGCTTGCTGCTGTTCCTGGCGATCCATGAGAGTGGCGAATCCTGCACGAAGGCTCCGTCGAAGTCGACATCGATCCGAGCATGAAAGTGGACCAATAATGCCCAGCAGCCGGCGATCTTGACGGACGATGCTAGGCGTGCCAGGTGGGCCGATCCCCGCAGCAGCTCTCCAGCTTGCGGACCCGGCGCAGATACGATCACAAGATCAAATTCGCCCAATTCGCTGCCCGTCTCGTCGGAAACAAGCCACTTGCCCTGGCAGCGCGATGGCGGCGCCACGCGCGTGTTCGTGCGGACGTCCAGGTTCTCGGCCAAGTGCCGGCAGATGGCATTCATGACGGGACAGGCGACGAAGCGTGCCGTCGATGACTTGTCTTGCTCCGTGTTATGATCGTGAAGCGAGACGATTCGACCGGTCCAACGCTGGACGAGGCCGGCATGCTGCCAGGAGTCTACGCAATTCTGGAATCTTTGGTCACGCACCGTGAAATACTGTGCACCGTGATCGAACACAGCGCCGTTGTCGTGCCGGCGCGTGGCCATGCGCCCACCTACACCACGGCTCTTTTCAAACACGGTCACCGGAAGACCGTGATCGGCCAGAGTGCGAGCGCAAGTAAGACCGGAGATGCCCGCCCCGACCACAGCCACGGTGGGTTGCGATCGGTTCGTCGGGCCGTTGGTTTGCATGACAATTACCCAGGCATAAATGGAGTCATTGGTCCGCTGCCCACGGACATGGAACCTCGATATACTATCAAACTAGTATAACGCGTCTTCAAGCCTGACGGCATGCGGAGTGAGCGGTGTCGCGCTGGCAACCGGTCGGATGCGAAACCTGCGGCTAGCGTCGGCCCGCTCACTCGTGGCGACGAACTCGATGTCTGGTAAGAGGCGACAGTTGGGAGACAGCAACATGGTGGATGCAGATGTGTTGATCGTCGGCGGAGGCCTAGCGGGCCTTTGCTGCGCTCGGCGGCTGTGTGGGGCGGGCGTCACGTGCCGCGTGCTCGAGGCTTCGGACGCAGTCGGCGGGCGCGCAAGGACGGATCGCATGGATGGCTTTCTTCTTGATCGCGGTTTTCAGGTTCTGCTGACAGCCTATCCGGAAGCGCAGCAAACGCTGGACTATGGGGCCTTGGACCTGCACCCGTTTGAGCCCGGGGCGCTCGTTCGCTGCGGCGGCAAGTTCCAGCGTCTAGTTGATCCGTGGCGGCGCCCGCGGCATCTACTAGCCACCGCGTTTTCCTCCGTCGGTACGCTGGGCGACAAGCTGCGGATCGCAGGCCTGCGACGGCATGTGGGCCGGTTAACATTGGAAGAACTGTACGAGCAGCCGGAGCAGACCACAGCCGAACGACTTCGAGACGAAGGTTTCTCAACCAGAATCATCGAGCGGTTCTTTCAGCCGTTTCTCGGCGGCGTGTTCCTCGATCGTGATTTGGAGACCTCCAGCCGGCTATTCGCGTTTGTGTTTCGCATGTTCGCCAGTGGTGACGCGGTCCTGCCCTCCCAGGGCATGGGTGCCATAGCCCAGCAACTGGCCGAGCGATTGCCGCCGGGAACGGTCTGCACCAACTCAGTCGTGGCGCGCTTGGAAAAGCACGGCGTACGTCTGGCCGATGGCCGTCAACTCAGCGGCAAAGCGATCGTCGTCGCCACAGAAAGCCCCGCCGCCGCGAGCTTGCTCGGCGAGCCGCAACCACCTGCGGGGCGCAGCGTCACGTGCCTGTATTTTGCGGCCGAACGGCCTCCAATGGACGAACCGATTCTCGTGCTCAACGGTGAAGGGCTGGGAATCGTCAACAACCTCTGTGTGCCGAGCCTGGTGGGTTCCACGTATGCACCGCCAGGAGCGGCCTTGGTCTCGGCGACGGTGCTGGGCATCCCTGCGATCGATGGTCATCACTTGGAATCCTCCGTCCGCCAGCAGTTGCAGGAGTGGTTTGGCAACCAAGTTCAAACGTGGCGGCACTTGCGGACCTATCACATACCGTTCGCACTGCCTACCCAATCGCCCCCGGCACTCTCGCCCGTGGCAAAGCCCTCCAGAAGACGTGATGGAATTTGGCTCTGTGGCGATTATTTGGACACCGCGTCCATCCAGGGAGCTATGGTTTCTGGACGGCGAGCAGCGGAGGAGATCCTGTCCGCCCAGGCGCGAGCGTAGATGACGATTGATTTCGACCGAACCCTCTTCGCCGCCTCCCAGTGATCGATGCGATGGTGGAACGAAACCGGAACGAATCTGGCCGCTGGACACGAGGCGATCGCAGCAAATGCGCCGCACTGTCACCAGAACAGCGGCTGGTTCGATGATCGCGGAATGGCCGGCGAGGACGACTGCGTGTGATGGCTGGATGGGTCGGGGTCGAAGATGTAAAAAGTGGCCGATCCGCTATTGTTAGATTGAGCAAGCCGAATCGGCCCCCAGTGCCCCACACAACTGGCGGTTCTTTACAAAACGGCCGGGTGGGTGCGTAACCGTTGCGCACGGCCGCCCCTCGGTCCAACCCCCGACCCGCAGAAGGCACGGCCGAAAATGGACACGGGCATGCAGGCATGGTGGAATGGGGGTGTCCAGTTTCTGGGTGCCGCGAATCGCGGGATTGATCCAAGGTGCCGATGGGGATCCGCGGGCCGGGTGGTGGGCCGGGGGCCTAAGCGGTCGCTGGACAGGCTCGACCAGGAAACCACCGCCTCGTGGCTATTCCGGCTGCGGATTCGCCATTTCGTCCAGCACTTTGCCCAGACCTACGACGACGCGGGCCGTGCGTTCGTAGTCGAGTTTGTCCGGGGTGTC
>REEF01000132.1 GCA_007695205.1 Planctomycetaceae bacterium | reverse complement strand
TGTTGGGAGGACGTTAGGCGAAGACCTGCCCTTGCTGCGTGCGGCCGAAGGGGCTGTCTTTGGCGATATCACGCGGGCTTCGCCGATCGTCGTCCGCCTTGACGGCTCGCCGGAAACCGGTCCCGCCACGCTGTCGGCCGAAGACTTTCCCGGAGCCTGCTACATGTTCTGGTCCACCTACCAGCGCAAGCGGGACGCCATCTTGCCGGGCCAGACCTGCCAGATGCAATTTCACAGCCGGGCATGGGACTTTCCCGACGTGCAGGTGGGCGGCGAAGCGATCAGTGTCGAACGGTCGTTTCATTACGCTGCGTCCGCCTTGTGGTTGTTGTTGAGGTTGGGTGGCGTGGGTGCGCGGGTCCGCCGCGGCGGCGGGGTGTTACGGGCCGCCGAACTGCCTGCCGGCTGGCCCGAGTCGGTGCCTTCGCCGGTGAGCCGGGCAACCGAGCCCGATCGACTGGCGGCGGAGCTGGCTGACGGCTTGAAAGCGATCCGCCGATCCGTGCCATGGCAGACGTCCGCGCCTGCAACGGTCAGCAGCTTTGACGTCTTGCACCCGGATGTTTCTCAGATTTTCGTTGCGGACAGGACATTTCCTACCTGGTGGGAAGCGTTGGATTGGAGCGGGCGGCAGCTTCAGGAATTCCGCCGTTCGCACGTCAGCGACGCCGGCACGATCGCCGAATTGCTGACGCGCGGCCGCATGACGGTCCGGCGGATTCAGCGAGCCATCTTGGGCTTGCCTATGGTGTTCTTTTTCAAGTCGATGTTCGAAGAACTGACGGCGAAAGGCGTGCCGGACAGAGACGCGCGGCGGAGGGCGAGTGCCACCGTCGCGCCCCAGCGTGGTCTGGGTCGGGCTTCGCCGCTGATCGTGAGGGTTGTACCGCTGGCCTGCGAGCCGCAACAGTACGCCGTGACCATGCAATTGTTTCGCTCGCGGTTCTTGCCCGATCCCCAGATAAGCGTGAAGCCTCAGGATCGTTCCGTTCGGCCGGTATCGGTCGATGCCCCGGAAAACCATCTGTTGATCGATGCCTGGTTTGACTTTGTCAGAGAAGAAGGAACGCGGTTGACGCCCGTCGAGATGGTGTGAAGCCCACACGACACGAAGGAGAAAGATCATGCCCAGTGCTGCGGCTGGAGTTTTCTTATACGTGGAGACATCGCTGCACGTCGGTACCGGGGAGCCGGGTCGAGCGATCGATCTACCGCTTCAACGCGACGAAGATGGCGTGCCGCTCGTACCCGAGAGTTCGGTGCGCGGCAGCCTGGTGGCCGCGGTCCGTCGCCGGTGCGACAAGGACCAGGTTGTGTGGGCTTTCGGATCGCCGCCCGGCAGCGAAAGCCCCCAAGTCGGCGTCTTGTCGTTCAGCCCGATGCGTCCGTTGTTGTTTCCGGTCAGGACGTATCAAGGGGTTTTCGCATGGATCACCTGCAGTTCGGCAGTAGGGGCATGGTTGATTCAGGCGGAGAAGCATCGCTTGGCGGTCGATCCGCCCCCGGTCGCCCCGCCGGGAGAATTCGAGGCCGTGGTTGCTCCGGACTGCCCGATGCTGACCGACCGCGGGACGTTGATTATCGAGGAATTCACTTTTCCCGTCCGACAGCACGACGCGATGCGGAGGTTCAACGAGTGGTTGGCGAAGATCTCGCTGCCTCGGGAACCTGCGTATGGTTTTTGGCGCGAGCGGTTTTCGGGCGGCGTGGTGCTGGTGCCGGACGACGTGTTTACGTTCTTCCTTCGCCACCGGACCGCAGTGGTACGGCGTGTCGCCATCGACTCGGCGACCGGTACGGCCCTGGACGGAGCGATGTGGACCCAAGAATCCCTGCCCTCGGAAACGCTGCTTTGCGGCTTCGTTTCCGCGGAGGACAGAGGCCATGTCCCGCCGGTGGCGGTGAGCGGCGTAAGTTGGCTGAAGCAGTTGGAGATCGAACGATTACAAATCGGGGCGAACCGCACGCTGGGCGGCGGGCTGGTGCGCTGGGTTTGGATTTAGCGACTGGAGAACAAAATGGCAACTCAATCCCAAGTTGACCAAATCACGCGACAAGCGGCGCAACAGGCGATCGTTGAAGCTCGACAAATAACCACCAACCTGAAGCAGTATGGCCTGGTCGCCAAGCAATTGCCGGTTCAGATCCGCAGGCACGGATTGGGGCACATGCTAGTCTTCCTGCAAAAACGCGGAAAGGACCGCGATACCAGTCCGCACACCATCTTGAAGCGACAAATCGAACAGCACCTGGCCCAGGTGCTGCACGAACGTACCGGCGGCCTGGCGATGCTGACCGAACGCGACAGCCGTGTTTACTGGTTGGCCACGCGTCAGGTGGACCGGTTCCTGAACGAGTTGTTGGTCTTTGTGGAGAAATTCGCATGAGATGGTTCATCCCGCGCGACAAAGCCTGGAAGACGCCTTACCCGCTGCCGGCCGACACGGCCGAGACCGTGATGGCCGACGATGGCGGAGCTTGCGACAATTTCGGCCTGCTGCTGGATCGCTACGTCGCGTATTCGGCGTCGAAGGGCAGTATACAATTGGTGCGTGAGTTTGCCGACCGCCGGGTGCTGGTGCCGCGTTTCAAGGACCAGCCAGAATTGTTCGAGGCGTATCGGCAACGCTGGCAGAACCAAGCCGAATCGTTGCAGGCGGTCACGTTCACGGCCCATCCCCATTGGCGCGTGATTGTGGGTCTGAGCAATAACGCGGTGTTGGAAACGGGCATGACGGTGCATCCGGTGTTCGGCTTTCCCGTGGTTCCGGGGTCGTGTTTGAAAGGGGTCGCCCGCGTCTACGCAACCCACGTGGCGGAGGCGCCACCGGATCATATCGACGTCCAGTTTGGCTGGCAATCGGACGAGCAGAGTGGTTGCGGCAATCTGGTGTTCCTGGAAGGCGGGCCGGTCGTGCCGCCGTGGATTGACCGGGACGTGGTCAACCCGATCTTCGGCGAGTATTACCAGGGTGACCGCCCGCCGGCAGGTTACCTGAGTCCGAGTCCTTCCTTCTTCTTGGCGTTGGGCCGGCGCAGCCGCTACCAGTTCGGTGTCGCCAGCCTGGACGGCGACCGCAGGGCAGCCGAGGAAGGCAGCCAATGGCTACAAGGCGCGTTGGAACACGTCGGCGTCGGCGCGAAGACGGCGGCCGGTTACGGCTATTGGTCGATCGATTCGGATGAATAAAGCCGCGGGCCTCGAAAGGTTGTGAGTCCACGACGGCTCCACGATTCGAGTGACCAACCGTCGCCCCGAGCTGGAATTCATGGGTTCCATGCTCCCCGCAACTTCCCGGCAATCAGCGGCGCCAACAGCAGCACCAGCATCCCGAACGGCAGCAACCCGCCTTGCAGGATGTTGTAAT
>REEF01000133.1 GCA_007695205.1 Planctomycetaceae bacterium | reverse complement strand
CGATAGTGATGGACCGGGCGGATGCGCAGGTCGGTCTTGGAGATGCGAAACGCCTTCTCGATCCGCCACAACTGGCCGTAACTTTCGATCACCTCATCCGGTGGAAGTGTGGTGCTGGTCCGATAGCCCTTCAGGCCATCCCATCGCGCGGCCTGCTCGATGCTTTGCTCGTCGATCGAGATGTTCATCTGGCCTTCCATCCGCAGGAACTTGTTGTAGCCGCGCTGATTGAGGCTGCTCTTGGTCAGACGGCCGCTGCGAATCCGGCGGCGCAGTCGCCGCAGGCCCCGCTCTCGGTTGTGGGCATCCTTCTTGGCGCGCTTTTCCGAGTAGGACACGATCAGCCGCTGTCCCTGTTCCCGGTCCAAGACCGCCGACTGCCCGTTTCCCAGCCCCTGGCAGCGTTCCAGAATCTCCTCCTGGACGGCCTGGGATTCATTGCGAAGTCTCGCTCCCACAATGAACGGGAAGCCCTCGGCCTCCAGTTCACGCAGGTTCGATTGGCTGAGCATCGCCGCATCGCCGACCACCACCGGTCGGCCGACCCGGTAGGTTGAGGTGATCCGACGCAGCACCGGCAGCAGCGTCTTGCCCTCGAAGGTGTTGCCCTCGAAAATGTCGTAGCCGATCGGATAGCCGTGTTGGCCCACCAGCAGGCCCAGCATGATCTGCGGATGCTGGAACTTGCCATTCTTGGAAAAGCCGATTCGCCGCAGATCATCCTCATCCTCGGCCTCGAAGTGCAGGGTGGTCATGTCGTAGAAGACCACGGTGATGGCCCCGAGAATCCCGCGTGAATGGTGATAGGCGATCCGCCGGGCCTGATCGGCGTAACGCTGATTCAGGCGGTCCAGGAAGCGATAAATCTCCTGAACGCTGACGGTTCTGCCCCGATAGCGGAACAAATAGTCCACGGTTTTCGCCTTGCTTGTTGGATAAGCCAGTCGGGCCAGTACCACATCGCGGAACAACGGTTCATCAATCGCGTTGAAGCCGATCTCATCAAACAGTCGGCCGAGGATCAACTCCGGGCCCACAGTACGGATCGAAGCGTTCTGAAGCGTGCGGACCACATCCAGAACCGCGGCGTTGCGTTGCTGGTCGAGGGGGAACAACGAAGGCTGAGCTCGTCGTCTGGCGATGAACAGCTTGGCCAGTTCGACCAAACGGGCGATCTCCTGGGGATCACTTGCCGAGCCCATCGTCTTGACCACGTGATAACCCCCGGATTTGCTGATCACCTGCACGCTGGTGGAGCCCGAACGATTGGCCTTTTGGCGCACGAACATCGCCCCATTTTACGCGCGGGACACCCATTTCCAGAATCCACCCCTTGTAAAACAAGGACTTATGAACGCGTTTTAGCCGTGTGTTGAAGTCAGGTGCGAAGGTTGGCGTTGGTCTGGCGATACCGCGTGATCACGTGCTCCTGACCTTCCTCCGACTGGTGAAAGAGTTCCAGAAGCTCCTTTTTCCTGACTTCAACATTGGGACACCCAGTCAACAGATGAGTTCATGGAGTATCTGCTGTTCGGGGTCGAGTTTGAGGAGGATTTTCTGGGGTTGGGGGTCGTCGGGCAGTGTAAAGGTCATCTCGTACATGGTTTGCGTTAGCTCAATGGCTCTTGACGGACTCATGGGCCGTCCGGCGACCTCCAGCCGTCGCTCCAGTTCCTTGTGGATGGTGTAGGCGACAAAGGCGACGAGGATGTGGGCTTGGATTCTCCGTCGCCGATAGTGATGGACCGGGCGGATGCGCAGGTCGGTCTTGGAGATGCGAAACGCCTTCTCGATCCGCCACAACTGGCCGTAACTTTCGATCACCTCATCCGGTGGAAGTGTGGTGCTGGTCCGATAGCCCTTCAGGCCATCCCATCGCGCGGCCTGCTCGATGCTTTGCTCGTCGATCGAGATGTTCATCTGGCCTTCCATCCGCAGGAACTTGTTGTAGCCGCGCTGATTGAGGCTGCTCTTGGTCAGACGGCCGCTGCGAATCCGGCGGCGCAGTCGCCGCAGGCCCCGCTCTCGGTTGTGGGCATCCTTCTTGGCGCGCTTTTCCGAGTAGGACACGATCAGCCGCTGTCCCTGTTCCCGGTCCAAGACCGCCGACTGCCCGTTTCCCAGCCCCTGGCAGCGTTCCAGAATCTCCTCCTGGACGGCCTGGGATTCATTGCGAAGTCTCGCTCCCACAATGAACGGGAAGCCCTCGGCCTCCAGTTCACGCAGGTTCGATTGGCTGAGCATCGCCGCATCGCCGACCACCACCGGTCGGCCGACCCGGTAGGTTGAGGTGATCCGACGCAGCACCGGCAGCAGCGTCTTGCCCTCGAAGGTGTTGCCCTCGAAAATGTCGTAGCCGATCGGATAGCCGTGTTGGCCCACCAGCAGGCCCAGCATGATCTGCGGATGCTGGAACTTGCCATTCTTGGAAAAGCCGATTCGCCGCAGATCATCCTCATCCTCGGCCTCGAAGTGCAGGGTGGTCATGTCGTAGAAGACCACGGTGATGGCCCCGAGAATCCCGCGTGAATGGTGATAGGCGATCCGCCGGGCCTGATCGGCGTAACGCTGATTCAGGCGGTCCAGAAATGAATAGATGCGGTCGGGCGAGAGCGTCTTGCCTTGATAGCGATCCAGATAGTCCACCGTCTTGAGCTTGCTGGTCGGATAGACCAGCCTGGAGATCACGATGTCACGGAACAAGGGCTCAGGAATCGCGTTGAAGCCGATCTCATCAAACAGACGCCCGAAGATCAACTGCGGTCCCACCGTGCGAATGGAGGCGTTTCGCAGCGTCCGCACGAAGTCGAGGATCACGGCGTTGTCATGCTGATCTTCTGGGAACAGCTCAGCCTGACCGCCTCGCCGAGCGATGAACAGCCTGCCCAGTTCCTTGAGGCGGGCAATCTCCACCGGATCCCGCGAACTGCCCATGGTTCGGACCACGCGAAAACCTTGGGATTTATCGATGACCTGAACGCTGACCGAACCCGAAGCATTGGGTTTTTCCCGAACAAACATGCCCCGATTCTACTTCGGGACACCCATTTCAGAGATACCCCCCTTGTAAAATAAGGACTTACGAGCGATTTTCAGCGCGCCTCGGAAGTCAGGAGCGCATCCGCAAGGCTCGGGAAGGCAATATCGACACGGAGAAGGTGATCGCGTTCAGCGATCTGGATTCGCCATACGAGCCGCCGAAGAACCCGACGCTGCTTCTGGAAACCCAGGAGCTGACGCTCGAGCAAAGCGTTGACCGGCTCATGGACCTGCTAACCCGGGAAAAGATCATCCGCTGACACCCCGAGAGCCCGGTGACGGCCATCGCCAAAAAAAAGTCCCGCGGCCATGCCCCTTTGGCGGTGAGT
>REEF01000134.1 GCA_007695205.1 Planctomycetaceae bacterium | reverse complement strand
GCCGCGATCGATACCGCCTTTGCGATTCTGTTCCTGACCCGCAGTAGCCGGTCGATGATCCAGCGTGCTGTGCTGGAATCGGGCATCCTGATCGGCGGGCATGGCTTGCCCAAAAACCTGGCAAATGTCCGCATGGAGGACGGTCGAGTTGTGACGCCGCAGATGGTTCGCGATGTGGACGATCTGTTGGATATGCTTCGCGCAACGGACGATATGGAATTCGATGCGCGGCAGTTGCCCGGCGGGCTCTCGTTGGACGAGGATCTGACCAAACGAACCAGCCAATTGGAACGGTTGCGGGCGCTGGTCACCGATCCGGACTTTCACGCGCGCTATGCGGCCGTCAAGACGTTGGCGCGTTCCGATGATCTGGACAATGTACCCGCGCTGATCCACGCCCTGACCGATGGCGACCGCCGCATCGCTCACGAGGCCAACAACGGGTTGCGGTTCATCAGCCGCAAACTCCTGGCCTATCCGCTACCGCAAGATCCGACCATCGAGCAGAGGTGGGCCATCCAGTCCCAATGGAAAAATTGGTTCCTGTCGATCCGCCCGGATGCGGAGTTCATGGATTGAACGGTCATTGGTCGCGGCTCGTTTGCCGTTGACCGTCGAAAGCTTGGGATGGCGGTTGCTCCCGCCCCAGAATGTACAGCAGGGATGGGGAGCCCAGAATGTAGCTCAAGCGGCGGCGGACAGTTGGGCTAAGACGGGAACCCAGCAGGCTGGCTCCGGTGTAGAACAGACGATTGGGAATCACGCGGAGCACCCGAAAGCCCGCGCGGCGGAAATAGGGACGCCAGCGGAACCGCGAAAACCAATAGATTTCGGTCCAGGCATTGCCCTTCTCCCCATGGCGTTGCGGCAGCCCGTTGTACCAGATGGCAGCCAGTACAGCGCGAAGCCTTCGCGCGCCGGACAGATCGGACCTGGCCAGCTCGCCTCGCACCTGGGGCCAAACCTCGCTGACTTGCGTCCAATTGCTCCACCAACGCCACGATGCGGTGGGCAACACGTGAACCAGCATCCCTTCCCGGCTCAAAACCCTGTCCATCTCGCAGCACAAGCCGTCCAGGTCGTGCACATGCTCCAGCACGCTCGAACTATAAACCACGTCGAAGTGTCCGTCCGGAAACGGCAGGTGAACGCCATCGTAAGCGGTGATCGGAAAGACTCGTTCCCAGGCATATCGAGGGTCCTCGATGTCCGTCGCCTGCACTTCGTAGCCTCGATCGGCGAAATAACGGGCTTGCCAGCCGGCGCCGGCCCCGATTTCCAACACGCGACCAGCAGCCGGAAAGTAGGTCATGGCCCACGCGGCCTCGAACTCACGAATCTGCCGAAGAAACTCCGTTGCCCACATAATAACCTCTCAACGTGCAATCGCCCTAGTCTCGTCTAGCCACGCCTGGAACATCAGCACGTCCCATAATAAGTACTGCCAGTTGTATCGTCCCGTCAGGTGCTCGCGCCATCTGGCTCGGATCGGTTCGGGATGCAGCAGTCCCTCGCGTCGCAGACGATCGGCGCTCAGCAATTCCTCGGCCCAATCGCGCAGCGGCCCACGCAACCAGGCATCGATCGGGACGCCAAAGCCCATTTTCGGACGGTCGGTCAAACGCCGCGGCACGTACCGGTCCAGAACCTGCCGCAAGACCCACTTCGGTTGCCCATCGCGAACTTTCACATCCTGCGGCAATCGCCAAGCCAGCTCGACCACCTGCTGATCCAACAACGGAACACGGACCTCCAGGCCCACGGCCATGCTGGCACGATCGACCTTGACCAGGATGTCATCGGGCAGATAGGTCCGCGCGTCCAGATACATCATGGTTTCCACGAAGCGGTCGGAGATCGGTTCAGGAATCGCGACGGACTGCTCGGTCGATTCGGGCAGCCGATCGTCCGGCAGGACCAGAGCTTCCGCATCGCGCCAGTGTGTGTTGAAGCGGGTGTACAGGTCCAGCGGATGCTGGAGCGTGGCGAATTCGGCCAACGTCCTGAGCTTGCGGCGGGCAACCGCCAGGGGCAAGCGATCCGCCACGCTTCGCGCCACGCAGGCCGCCACGTTCCGTAAGCCACGCGGCCAACGGCTGATGGCCCGCCATCGCCGCAGCATGACTTCGTAGCGGTCGTAGCCGCAGAACAGCTCGTCACCCCCGTCGCCCGACAGGCAGACACTGACGTGCTGACGTGCGATGCGAGCGACCAGCGCCGTGGGGATCTGCGACGAATCGGCGAACGGTTCATCGTACCATTGGGCCAAGTGGGGGATCACGTCGCGCGCTTCGGCAGGGGTCACATAGCATTCGGTGTGCTCGGTCCCGAGATGCTCGGCCACAACTCGCGCGTAACTAGCCTCGTTGTGCGATTGCTCCGCGAAACCGATCGTAAACGTCCGGATCGGACGGTCGCTTTCGGCTTGCATCAGTGCCACGACGGTGGACGAGTCGATACCGCCGGACAACAAGGCGCCCAAGGGTACGTCCGAGACCATTTGCGAGCGTATCGCGTCGCGCAATTGCCGATCCAATGCCTGGACGGCCTCTTCCGGCGACCCTGGGAACGGGTCCGCGGCACCCCCGGACACCACGTCGCTTAAGCTCCACCAAGCCGATGGCGACACATCCTGCGTGGCATGGTCCGTCGATACCGATAGCAGGCAACCCGGCGTCAGTTTGAAGATGTTTCGATAAATTGAATGCGGAGCCGGGATGTACCCATGACGCAAAAAAAGCGTCAAGGCCTGCCGGTTGATCTCTCCGACAAACGAAGGATGCTCGCGGATCGATTTCAGTTCCGAGCCAAACAGAAAACACCCACGTCCCCAGCCGTAAAACAGCGGCTTGATGCCGACCGCGTCCCGCGCCAGCGTCAGGCAGCGTTCTCGCCGATCCCAGACGGCCAGTGCGAACATGCCATGGAAGTGTGGCAGCGCGTCGGAGATACCCCATCGGGCGATCGCTTCCAGCAGTACCTCCGTGTCCGAATCGCCGCGAAAGCAGTGCCCCAGCGATTCCAAAGTCTGCCGCAAAGCACGAAAGTTGTACAGTTCCCCGTTGTAGACCAGGACGTACCTGCCGCAAGCGGATTCCATGGGCTGGCGCCCGCGCGGCGACAAGTCCAAGATGGACAAGCGGCGATGCCCCAAGGCCACGGCTCCGGACGCATCCATCCAGTATCCAACGTCGTCCGGACCTCGATGCGCCAGCCGCGCCGTCATCCGCGCGAGGCTCGATCGCCGCTCTTGTTGATTCCGCTCGGCGAATTCGAGAAAACCCGTGATCCCGCACATCGTTGCTCTGCCCCTCCATCGCCCCTTGACGCCGTGTTTGCGACGCGGGATTGTCAATCGTTGTGGCCCTATCGT
>REEF01000583.1 GCA_007695205.1 Planctomycetaceae bacterium | reverse complement strand
GTGGCCCGACTTCCCATAGTCTACCGTGAATCTGATTTCAATTCAAGTGTTGTCGTGAAAAAAATGAATGCCAATGCAATTCGTGACAGGACTTGAACAAAGGCGGGCTGATCTTAGAATTGGATCAGGGACGGCGGCCGGCCCGTTTTAGGTCGAATCGCTGTCCGTGGCTCGATGATTACTTTCTCGACGGGAGAGGCAATAATGGACGATTTGAGGCTTGCTTGGCGGACGTTCGACGGCGACGATTATCGCCGCGTTCGGCAACTGGGGATTCGTAGCGTGGTGACGGCGCTGTATGACGTGCCGTGCGACCAGGTTTGGCCGCTGGACCGTCTGGAAGCACTGCGGAAGTCGATCGAGGCGGCCGGGTGCCGGTTCGAGGTGGTCGAATCGCTGCCGGTGGCCGACGAGATCATCCTCGGTGGTCCGGCGGCGGAGGCATTGACCGAAATCTGGTGCCAGTCGCTGGAGAATATCCGCAAGGCTGGCGTCCGGGTGGTGACCTACAACTGGATGCTGGGGCCGGATTGGTGCCGCACGCATTGGTTGACGTTGCCGGACGGTTCGGAGACGCTGGCCTTCGACGAGGCAGCGACGCGGTCGGATGCTGCGATCAAGCAGTTGCCGGGATGGCTGAAGAACCAGGACGATGCGGAGTTCCGACAACGTCTGGACCAATACCGTCGGGTTGGAAGCGATCAGTTGTGGGATGGCCTGGCGAAATTCCTGGCTCGTGTGGTGCCCCTGGCGAAGCGGTTGGAAGTGAAACTGGCGATGCACCCGGACGATCCGCCGTGGCCCGTGTTCGGCATCCCGCGGATCATCACCGACGCTACGGCCCTGGACCGGGTGTTGGGATTTCAGGACTCGCCGGCCAACGGGCTTTGTTTCTGCACGGGCAGCCTGGGAGCCAATCCGGAGAACGATCTGCCCGCGATGGTCGGCCGATTTGGGTCGAGGATTCATTTCGCTCATGTGCGGAATGTGGTCCGCACCGGCCCACGAGCGTTCTACGAGAGCCCTCATCACCAGGGCGACTTGGACTTGGCCGAGATCCTGGCAGCGTTCTCCGATGTCGAGTTTCGCGGTCCGATGCGGCCCGATCACGGGCATCGGATCTGGGACGAGCAAAACGAACGGCCGGGTTACAGTTGGGTCACCCGAGCGATCGGAGCGGCATATTTACGTGGAATCTGGGAAACGCTTGCCGCAAGTGCCAGCCGCAGTCGTCGCCGTGCCGCATAGCGATCCGCAGGCGTATTCACGTGGTCCGGCATCTCCGAGGCCGGATGATTCACGAAACGAGTGGATCTTCCTTGTAAGTTGTGCGGTTTCGTGCGGCGCGATCGTCAGGTGCTTGACTCGCATTTTCCGGGCGGTCATGCTTGAGGATAGGTCCGTAGCTCGAATTTGGTTGGCGGCACCGCCGCCCTTTGAGGAGCAGATCGATGAGCCGACGAGCTTCGTCTTTTGCTGATGTGTGGGGTTCGCGTCGCAGTTTTCTGCAACAAACGGCCGCTTCGGCCGCCGCGCTGGCGTGGGGCGATTCCCGGTGTCACGCCGCAAATCTGTCTGGCTCAGAATCGCCGGATTCGGAATCGGACCTGCTGACGTTGTCCGAACATGTCCATGTGTACTGCGGACCCGTCCAGGTGGGAATCGTGCGGGATGGCCACCGGGCATTGCTGATCGATTGCGGGGACGGCAGCGTGGATCGGGTCTTGCCCACGTTGGGGATTCGTTCGGTCATGCAGATCCTGTGCACTCACCATCATCGGGACCAAGTTTGTGGTGCGTCTCGATGGGCCGATAAGGGTACTCGCATCGCGGTCGGACAGGCCGAACGAGAGTATTTCGTCAATCCGGCCGAGTATTGGAACGAGGACGCTCATCTTTGGCGAGTCTACCGGAGTTTCCGCCCGCACCCGTTGATGCTGACCGAACCGTTGCGAGTGGATCAAACGCTGGTCGAAGGACAAGAGATCCGTTTCGGCGCCGCGAAGATCCGGGTGATCAATACGCCGGGCCATACCGATGGTTCGATCAGCTTTGTCGTCGATGCAGACGGCCAGCGGGTTGTCTTCTGCGGCGACCTGATGGCCGGGGCCGGACAGATCTGGGATGTGTACAGTTTGCAACGCGGATTCGAACGCGGCGGCGATTCGGTCGGTGGCTATCACGGATTCATGGGGGATCAGTGGCGGTTGAAGGACAGCCTATCAAAGGTCGTCCAGCAAAGCCCGACGGTGCTGGTACCATCGCACGGTCCGGTCATCCGGCACCCCGAACAAGCCGTCCGGCTGCTGACCGAACGTTTGGATACCTGCTACGAGAACTACACATCGATCAGCGCCTTGCGGCACTATTTCCCGAATCTGCTGGCCGAATTTGCCGGACGGCCCAGCCAGATGCCGATCCGCCCGGGCTTGCCCGTACCGGACTGCTTGCGCCACTTTGGCACGACCTGGACGCTGGTCTCCGAAAGCGGCGGCGCGTTGGTGATGGACGTCGGGTCGGATCATGTGGTCAACCATTTGCAAGGCATGCTGGACCGCGAAGAAATCCGGTCGATCGACGGGTTGTGGGTGACCCATTATCACTTCGATCATACGGATGGCATCCCGCTGTTTCAAAAGACGTTCGACTGTCCCTGTTACGTCGATCGAACGTTGGCCCAGGTTCTGCAGCAGCCTCGCGCCTGGCGATTGCCCTGCTTGGCGACGGTGCCGATCCGGATCGATCATCTGCTGGACGACGGGCAATCGTGGCAGTGGCGAGAATTCAAGCTGACGTCGTATTTCTATCCCGGTCAGACGCTGTACCATGCGGCGCTGTTGGCAGAACGAGACGATCTGCGGATGCTGTTCGTCGGCGATTCGCATACCATGGCGGGCAACGACGATTATTGTGCACAAAACCGCAACTTCTTGGGACGCGGCAAGGGATTTCAATACTGCCTGGCGCTGATCGAAAAGCTACGGCCGACGCACATGTTCAATTGTCATGTCCAGGATGCTTTTACGTTCACGGACGACGAGATCCGTTTTATGCGCGATGCATTGGACCGCCGTGAGCGACTGTTCGGCCAACTGGTCCCGTGGGATCACGCCAATTACGGTACCGATGATTCCTGGGTCCGCTGCTTTCCCTACACGCAGATCGCGTTGCCAGGAAGCACGATCAAGATCGGCGTGGTCGTGACCAACCATGCGGAACATGACCAAGCCACACGTTGCCGAGCGGCCCTGCCCAGCGGCTGGGGTGGCGAAGCGTCGGATTGGCAAACGGCTGTCATCCCCGCCGGCCACGAGCAATCGCTGTCGCTGACGATCGAAGTACCCGAGGACCTACAGCCAGGCCGTGTTGTGATCCCGGTCGACATTCAACACGGCCGCTGGCAACTACCCCAGTTTCGCGAAGCCATCCTCGATGTCCGGACGCTTTGAATTCGTCGCGGCACGCCTCGGACCCAGGCCCCAGCGGGAAATCCAAGAATTTGCACCGTCGCGGAAACCACAGACTACACCGGTCAGCCTGTCCATATCCGCCACGACGGGTGAATGGCATTGGGTTCCCGCCAGGAACTGCTACGGAAATGAAATGCGCCCTGCAGGCCTTTATGGGAGGGTTCTCCCCGGTTTGTATCGCCATTTTGACGATCATCGCCTACAATGTAATGGGCCGCCGTAAAGGACTGCCGTTGAGGTGCTTTCTTGGAATTCTTGCGCATCATCTGGGACTACGAACCTGAAGGAAACGTCCAGCATGTCGACGAACACGACCTGACTCCGAGAGACGTCTAATTCGTGCTGCAGCACGCGCGGGAGGAAGAGATCAGCGATTCCAGCGGGCGGCCATGCGTATTCGGCTATACGCCGGATGATGAATACATTCTGGTGGTTTTCGAATGGATCGACGACGATACGATCTTGCCGGTGACCGCTTACGAAGTCCCTGAACCGTGAAGTCGAGGAGCAAGCGGTATGACGAAGGCGAGACTGGAGGGAATCATCCGGCCGTTGACCCCCGAAGAGAAAGCTCGACACGCCCAGATCCGCGAGCAAGTTATGCAGGAGTTTCCACCAGCGGAGAAAACACGAAAGCCACTGAGCAGCGGAATCGCGGCCGACTTGCGTCGGGTACGCAAAGCACGCGGATTGACGTATGAAGCAGTCGCGAAGGAAGCCGGCCTACCGAATGCCAATATGGTCAAAGATGTCGAGTACGGGCAAAACACGGCGCTTCCCAACCTGGAAGCCATTGCCAAGGCTCTCGGGCTCAGACTGGAGTTGGTCGAGGTTTGAGCCGAGTGAATGGAAGGTCGCCAAGATTCCATGGACTTGAAATTCCCAGGTGTTTGGACTGCTACCCGGTTCGGCGTACGCGGTGGGCGGCGAGCATCATCACTCGGGTGGGCGCTCGGTCGCTTCGATTTCGCCGCGTAGCAAGCGACCTCCCCTACCGGTCAGCCGCAGGTAGTAATCGCTGGGCAAGCCTTCGTACGTCAGAAACGGCTGCTCTCCCACCGGAGGATGATTGGTGCATTTGAAGATCGCCGTCCCTTCATCGATTTCGTCGAACATCGCCTGATAGATCATCGTGGCCCCGACGCGTTGGGCATGCACGTACTGAGACCAGAGGAATTGGCCCTTGCGTCGCGGGATCTGATCCAGCGGGAATTCGGGCTTCAGATTGTGCCAGCTAAAGCCTGGGAAGACGACGGGCAGATACAAAAGGTTATGATCCTCGCACCAGCGAATGTCCTCCTTCCAGAAACGATCCGCATGTTCGGCGGCGGTGCGAGGCGATACGTAACGCCCCACGGTCCAGGGACTGACGATATCCGCCTGGCGGATCACGTCATGCAAACGCGGATCGCGAACGCTGTCTCGTTCGAGCATCCGCCATCCTGTTGGCACCCCCAGCATGACCGTCCAACCGCCGTACTTCGGATCGTGCTTCAGGAAGCGGATCAGCCGTTCGCATTCGTCCAACGTATATTGGCGACCATCGTTGAAACCGACACCCCAGACGGCAACGACCGGCTTGCCGTCCTGGTGCAGGTACGCGGGGTCTTTGCCCAATTCCATTCGATCCACCAGCGACCGCCAATCGTCCATGACCTGTTCGATCTGACCGGATTGCATTCCCGACAGATCGTACATCACCGCGTAAGCGCGGCCGAATCGGTTCGCGCCTTCGCGGGCGTGCATCAGCACCGTGTTGCACAGGTTCAGATTGCGTGGATGCCGCGTCTCGGTGGCAAAACGCTGGACGAACGCTCCATCGATGCCGTACTGCTGCATCCATTGAAAGTGCCGCAAGACCGTCTTGCGATGATACGAGCTGAACACATAAGCCACCGAACCGTCGGCGTGCCGGAACGGTGTGGCGAATTTTTCGTCCTCATCCAGTTCGCTGACATCCGGCCACAAGTCGATGGTGCAGTATCCCGGCTCGAATCGACCCCGACGCCCGTAATGCGTCCAACCACGTCCCGCTCCATCTCCCGGAGCGGTAAACCAGCCTTGGTACCCGCACAAAACCTTGCCGATCATCGAGCTGGGATCGACACCCGTGATCGAAGGCCCCGAATACGGTTGCAGCCGAGCGATCGCTTCCTCGCGAGTCGCCGGTACATCATCATCAGCGGTAGCATCAGCAGTCGGTTGGATCATCCAGCCAGCAAACCAACACGCAAGCAGCACCAATTTTCTCATCACAAGAATCCTCAACGCACCACGGAAGCGGCGCGGCGCAAGCCGGCCGGTAACAACCAACCGTACCATCCTCAGCCGCCCAGCACAATCGAGCCCAGCGGCGCGAGCCACCCGGTCAGGTTTCCCATGGTGCCGACCAGAACTGTTCGTTGGAAGTTTCGGGTGGTATTCTCACGACCAGCTTGCTGACTCTCCGATGCATCTTGCCCACAACCCCTCCGCTTCACGACACCTCACAGCCTCTGTAACATCAGCTTAGAGACATGGTCACGGACAAACTCCTTTGGGCGGCACGGCTCGGAGAGCCATGCTACAACGATGCGCGCGCCGTGCATGCATCCTACTAGATGAAGGCGCTAAGAAGCGGGGTTGGTCGGATCCTTTGGCGTGTCGGGCACGTCCGGCACCTCCGGCACGTCGAGTACCTCGGGTACGTCAGGGGCATCGCTCTCCACGGTAGTGGGCTCAGGTTCCGGCACCTCGATCGGTGGGGTCAACTGGGCAGCCTGCTTTTTCCAACGCCGTTGGAAGTATCCGGCCAGCAACGTCGGGCAGAAACGCTTCCGTTCCAGGACGGCCATCGAGTGGTGACGCAGTGGATACGGGTAGCCTGCCGGCAGGTGCTTCGGCGGCCGCTGCGGGTCGCTGGTGTCCAACACCGGATGCCAGTAGCGATCCTCTTCGATTTTCGGCAACATGAACGGCAGATCACGGTCCTCGGCGCTCAGCAGCACCAGCAACGTCGACCCCGTGATCGGGTTTCCGTCGTTATCGAATTCATCCAGCATTTTGCCGTTCAATCGCACGCCCAGCACGCGTACCTTGGGCCGGTTCCAATCCGCTTCCTGCATCTCGCGTCCGCGCGGTGTGAGCCACACGATGTCAGAGACGCTGGCGCCGCGAATCTGGCGACCTTGGAAGAATTTGCGTCGTGTCAGCACAGGGTGCTTGCCTCGCAAGCGGATCAGCAGCCGCACGAATTCCATCAGTTCCCGTTGCTCGGGTGTCAGGTCCCAGTCCAGCCAGCTCAGCTCGTTGTCCTGACAATAAGTATTGTTGTTCCCCTGGGCGGTGTGCTGGATCTCGTCGCCCATGCGGATCATCGGCACTCCTTGGGATAACAGCAGCGTCGTGAACAGATTCTTCATCTGCCGCAACCGCAACGTCCGGATGCCACCATCGTCGGTCGGTCCTTCCGCTCCGCAATTCCAACTCAGATTGTGATTGTCGCCATCGCGATTGTCCTCGCCGTTCGCCTCGTTGTGCTTGTGGTTGTAGCTGACCAGATCGTACATGCTGAACCCATCATGCGATGTGACGAAGTTGATGCTGGCGTACGGCTTGCGACCGCTGTGTTCGTACAGATCGCTGCTGCCGCACAACCGAGTCGCCAGTTCGTTCAACGCGTCGCCGTCACCGCGCCAGAAACGTCGGACCGTATCGCGGTACTTGCCGTTCCACTCGGTCCACAACACGGGGAAATTTCCCACCTGGTAACCGCCTTCGCCCAGATCCCACGGTTCGGCGATCAATTTGACTTGCGAGAGCACCGGATCCTGATGGATGATGTCGAAAAACGCGCCCAAGCGATCGACGGCGTGCAACTCGCGAGCCAAGGTGCTGGCCAGATCGAAGCGGAAACCATCGACGTGCATCTCCAGAACCCAGTACCGCAGGCTGTCCATGATCAACTGCAGCACTCGCGGGCACAGCATGTTCAGCGTGTTGCCGCACCCGGTGTAATCCATGTAGTACTGCATGTCGCCGGGAACCAACCGGTAGTAGGAAGCATTGTCCAGGCCGCGTAGCGAAAGCGTCGGTCCCAGATGATTCCCCTCGCCCGTGTGGTTGTAGACGACGTCCAGGATCACCTCCAAGCCCGCACGATGCAGTCGTCGCACCATCCGCTTGAATTCGACCACCGCGCCCAGCATCGACGAGGAAGCGTAGCGCGTGTCCGGCGCGAAGAAGCTGAGCGTGTTGTAACCCCAGTAATTCACCAGGTCTTGTTCGATCAAGTGCCGGTCATCGACGCGGTGGTGCACGGGCATCAACTCGACCGCCGTCACCCCCAAGCGTTTCAAATGCGCAATCGACGCGCGACTGGCCAACCCCGCATAGGTCCCCCGCAATGTCGGTGGCACGCCCGGGTGCTGATGAGTGAAACCCTTGACGTGCAGTTCGTAGATCACCGTCTTGTGCCACGGAGTCCGAGGTGGGCGATCGCCGCGCCAGCGGAAGTTCGGCGCGACGACGGCGGCCAACGGCGCATAGGCCGCGTTGTCACGATCGTCGTGTGAAAGATCCTTGGCAGCGTCGCCGACTCGATAGCCAAACATCTCGTCCGCCCATTGCACGTCGCGGCCGATGCTTTTGGCGTACGGGTCCAATAGCACCTTGTTCGCGTTGAAACGATGACCCTGCTTGGGTTCGTAGGGACCGTGGACCCGATACCCATACAACTGGCCAGGCTTAATGCCCGGCAGATAGCAGTGCCACACGAGATCGGTCTGTTCGCGCATCGGGATGCAAACCCGCTCTTCCGTCGAATCCACCCCATCGAACAAACACAGTTCGACTCGCTTCGCATGCTCGGAAAACAAGGCAAAATTCACGCCGCCTCGGTCCCAGGTGGCGCCCAGCGGATAGGGCCGTCCCGGCCACACGCGGAGCGTCTGCTTTCGTAGGTTCACAATCAATCCACTCCAAAGTCAGTAAATCTTGTCGGCATTCATCGGATTGGCCAGGCACATTCCCATTAGAACCGCACGACTAGATGTAGTACATCGGTGCTGTTTCGCTTTGGACCTGGTCGGCCAGGTCGGCAAAGGTGGTGGCCTGCAGCAGTTGAGCCTGAACGTCGGCGATCTGCTGCCACTTGTCGTGCAGGACGCGAACCACCGGAGTATCGTGGTCAGCGCCGACGAACCCGCCAGCTCTCGGACCTTCGACCAACCCGATCACCTCGCCCATCGTGGTCTGGCTGGGCGGTTTGGTCAAGCGATATCCGCCCGTCGCACCACGCACGCTGGTGACCAGTCCGGCAGCTTTCAACTGCTGCAGGATCTGCACCAAAAACCGCGCGGGGATCCGATGGGATTCGGCGATCCGACGCAGTTGTACCGGCTGGCCCGTCGGATAATGCAACGCCAATTCCAGCACGGCGTGACAGGCATATCGGGTTCTTGCGGAGACGTTCACGACTTGTCGTCCAGCGTGTGCAACCCACACTCGGTCTTCGCAAATCCACTCCATCGCCCGGCACGCTCGTCCTCGCCAAACAAAACGGCGCGCGTGCAAGGTTGGCAACCGATGCTGGCATAGCCTTGGTCGTGCAACGGATTATACGGGATGTTGTGATCGGTGATCATCTTCCAGACGTCGGCTTTCGTCCAATTCGCCAACGGGCTGACCTTGACCAACGAAAACCGCTTGTCCCACCCGACGATGGGCGCGGCGGCGCGGTCCGGACTCTGGTCGCGCCGAATCCCGCTCGCCCAAGCATGCATGCCTCGCGCCGCCTCCTGCAGCACCCTGATCTTGCGATCGAAACAACATTGATGCGGGTTGCGCTCGTACAACGGGCCACCATGCAAGGCTTCGTACTGCTGGACCGTTAACTCCGGACGTTTCAATTCGACGTCGATCCCGTAACGCTCTTGGATTCGGTCCCGCAAATCGAGCGTTTCCTGGAATTGATACCCCGTTTCCAGATTGAAAATCGGCGTTTCAGGAGCGATCTCGGCCAGCATGTGGATGATCGTCATGCCCTCCGGCCCAAAGGCCGTCGCCATCGTAAACCGAGGCGCAAACCGCTCCACCGCCCAACGGAGGATCTCCTGAGGCGTCGCTTTCTCCAACTCGTCACTTTGCCGACGCAATTCGTCCAGCAGAGCTTCCGTCGGCTCTAGCTGAGCAGTATCTTCCTGCTGAATCGGTGAGTGTTTTGGGACCGCTGACGACACGTTTATGATGACCTTTCCAATGCTTGGTGAAGGAATCTTACATTCTGGCACCAAATTAGTCAACAATGGTGTGAGAAAATGTAGGTTGACGGAGCAAACTCTTGTCAATCTTGGACTTATCGCCAGCGGGTCTTGGCTGACTGCGGTTGCAATCATCGGCAAAATCCTTTATTTTTTTGACAATAAAGGGATTCGCAATGATGCTTCGCTGGATACTGAGTGATCTGATTCGCCAGACGGCTTACCAGAAGGTGACCGACGCGGTCTCTTCGTTGGGTGAACCGGGTTCACGGGACCAGCACCAGGACGATTCCACCCGGGAACTGCCGCCTTGCGAGATCGCGGTGCTGATGGGCACGAATCTGGAAGCGGACGATTTTGCGTCGAGTCTGGAAGGGCGATCGACGACCCGGTGTGCTTCTTTTGTCGAGCATGCGGGGACCGTTGCGGGCAGGAGCCTGGTGGTGGCCGAGACGGGAACCGGGGCGCAGGCGTCGGGACGGGCGGCCGACGATGTGATCGCCATGCATCACCCGGACTGGGTCGTCTCGGCAGGTTTCGCAGCGGCGTTGCGACCGGAATTGCGACGCGGGCACATCCTGATGGCGGACCAAGTGGTCGAACCGCAAGGCGATCCGCTGGTCGTGGGGTTTCAGATCGACCCGCAGGTGATCGCGGCGATGCGGCATCTGCACGTCGGGCGTCTGGTAACGGTTCAACAACCCGTGCGTTTGCCGACCGCTCGCCGGGAACTGGGCGAACAATACGATGCGCTGGCGGCGGACATGGAGACGGCGGCAGTGGCTCAGGTCTGCGCGCGGCACAAAACACGTTTCTTGTCGGTACGAGTGATCGCGGACCAGGTCGATGATCGCATGCCCATCGAAGTCGAGCGGATGATGGCCAAATCCAGTTGGGCTGCGAAGCTGGGCGTGGTGACCGGGGCATTGCTCAAGCGGCCGTCGAGTGTCAAAGATTGGTGGCACCTGCAGCAACAGGCCTTGCAGGCGTCCGACCGCCTGGCCGAATTCCTACGGGGGATTCTGCCGCAATTGACCGGTCAAGACGGGAAGACGGCATGACGGCAACCTTGAAGACCGTCACCTTGGGCTGCAAGGTGAATCAATACGAGACGCAGTATGTCCGCGAGGGCCTGCTGAGCATCGGTTTCTCGGAAGCAACAACCGATCAGACGGCCGATTTGTGCGTGGTCAATACCTGCACGGTGACGGCCGAAGGGGATTCGAAGAGCCGCCAGATCATCCGCCGCTTGGCAAGGGAGAATCCAGGAACGCAGATCGTGGTCATGGGCTGCTACGCGACTCGTGCGCCGGACGAGGTCGCCGCGTTGCCCGGTGTGGTCCAGGTGGTGACGGACAAACGGGAACTGCCCGATCTGCTGGGCCGTTTCGGCGTGCGGGATATCCCGGATGGCATCAGCCGTTTCGGCGACCGCAGCCGAGCTTACATCAAGGTCCAGGACGGTTGCATGTTGCGGTGCAGCTACTGCATCATCCCCAAAGTTCGGCCGCAGCTTACCAGTCGACCCATCAATTCGATCCTGGACGAGGTCCGCCGGTTGGTGGCCAACGGGTATCGTGAACTGGTGCTGACGGGCGTTCATCTGGGGCATTACGGAGTCGATTGGAACTGGCACAAGCCGAAATCCGACTGGATCCGACTGGCCGATCTCGTGCGGCAGATCGCTCAACTGGACGGCGATTTCCGCATTCGATTGTCCAGCATCGAAGCGACGGAGGTGACGCGCGAATTGCTGCAGGTCATGGCCGACGATCCCGCGAAGATCTGTCCCCACCTGCATGTCTGCCTGCAAAGCGGATCCGACACGATCCTGCGCAGGATGCGCCGCCGCTGGTCGACTCGATTGTTCGTCGATCGCTGCCGCCTGGCGACCCAGATGCTGGACCTGCCGGCGTTGACCACCGATGTCATCGTGGGGTTCCCGGGGGAAACCGAGGCGGATTTCGAGCAGACGTGCCGTGTTGTGCAAGAGGTAGGATTCTCCAAGATCCACGTGTTTCCGTTCAGCTTGCGACAGGGCACCGCAGCCGCGCAGATGCCGGACCAGGTGCCGCGAGCGATCCGCGCGCAGCGCGGGCAGCGGATCGCCGAGATCGAACGGGATCTGCGCGAGCGTTATTTCCGCAGCCTGCTGGGCAGACGCTTGCGCGTGCTGGTCGAATCCACTAGCGATCCGCAGCGCCAACAGGCCGTGGGAACTTCGTGCCGCTACGCACCGGTCGAGCTGACCGAACCATCGATGGCGGGGCGGCTGGTCGATGTGCGAGCCGAACAGGTGATCGACGGGCCTTGGATTCGCGCGCTGCCGATTTGACGCGCCACAAAGGAGCTTGACAGATGTTACATGCAGTGATCATGGCGGGCGGGGCCGGTACGCGTTTCTGGCCGGCCAGTCGGACGCTTCTCCCAAAACAACTGCTGGACCTGGCGGGTCAGCGGACGATGATCCAGGAGACGTTCGACCGCCTGGACCCGCTGGTACCGCCCGAACGCGTGCTGGTGCTGACCAACCGCAATCTGGTCGATGCCGTCGTCCAGCAGTTGCCTCAAGTGCCGCCGCAGGCCATCCTGGGCGAACCGTGTAAGCGAGACACGGCGCCGTGTGTCGCGTTGGCCGCGGCTCTGCTGCTGCAGCGCGACGCGGACGCGGTGATGGTCGTTCTGCCCGCCGACCAGGTGATCCATCAACAAGACCAGTTCCGTCAGACGTTGGCGCTGGCCGAACGTTTGGTACAGCAGGACGACCAGCGGATCGTGACCCTGGGAATCCAGCCGACCTATCCGGCGGAATCGTTCGGGTACATCGAGCGTGGCCCGAGCCTGCCGACGATCGGCGGCGAAGACACCCCGGTCTATCGGGTGAACCGCTTCCGCGAAAAACCCTCGGCCGATGTGGCTCGACAGTATCTGAAAACCGGCGGCTTTTACTGGAATTCGGGGATCTTCGTATGGAAGGCGGCGACGATCCTCCAGGCGATCCAGCAGTACGAACCCCAGATGCACGATCACATCTGCACGATCGCGGCGGCCGCCGACAGCGAGCGGTTCGACGACGTCTTCGATCGTCAGTTTGCAGAGATCCAGGGCAAATCCATCGATTTTGCCGTGCTGGAGCATTACGAAAATGTTGTGGTCATCCCAGCCAACTTCGATTGGGATGATCTGGGCAGTTGGCGATCGTTGGAAAGGTTGTACGGTGTCGACCAGGCGGGCAATACGATCGTGGGGGCTCATGTGGGCATCCACACGTCGGGATCGATCGTTCGCACCAGCGATACGCACCTGGTAGCCACGTTGGGCATGACCGATTGCATCATCGTCCACACCGAAGATGCCACGCTGGTGGCCAATAAGAACGACGAAGAGGCGATTCGACAATTGGTTCAGATGATCAGGGAACGAGGATGGAACCAGTACTTGTGAGACATCAGACGTCGACGGACTCCGAGCGCGATCTGTATGGCAACGTGCCGCGCCGGACGTGTTCGGAAATGGCGTTCGCCGTTCGAGGGCGGATCGTCGCCCTGGCGGTGATCGTCGCCGCACTCGGCTGGTTCGGGCCGATCCCCTTGGCACACGCCTGGCCACCCGACTGGCTGGCGCAGAGTGAAAGGTCAGCGCCGTGGAATATCGCGTCCCCAACGTTTGGCGGACTGCAGACGTGGACCGACGAACTGGTCTTCCGAGACTGGCGCATTCAACGCCAAGCCCTCACGGGCCATTACCGATTGCTGGATGATCAGGATCATCGCCGAGCTTGGGGAACATTCCAGCAATGCCGCAGCAGGCTGGACGACCTGAAGCAGCAACTGCAGCTAACGCCGGTGCGTGGAACCGTGGTCCTCGTGCTGCACGGTCTATTTCGGTCTCGTCAATCGATGTCGCCGATGGTCGAAGCGTTACAAGAGGAATCGGATTGGACCGTCATCAACGTCTCCTACGCCAGCACTCGAGATGGACTGGAGGGGCATGCCCAGGCCTTGGCCAAGGTGATGGAAAACCTGGACCCCGAGGTGACCAGGATCCATTTTGTCGCCCACAGCATGGGTAACCTGATCATCCGCCGTTACTTGCACGACATGGACGTTGGTCGCGGCGGGCGACGAGCCGACCCGCGCCTGGGACGCATCGTCATGCTCGCCCCCCCGAATCAAGGGGCTCGCACGGCCGAGGCTTTTCGGCATGTCATGGGGCTGGAAAAAATGGCGGGCAAAAGCACCGCGCAACTAGCACGCGACTGGGACGATCTCAGCGAAACCCTAGCGACACCAGCCGGCGAATTTGGTATCCTGGCGGGTGGCAGAAAGGATGATCGGGGGATCAACCGCTGGCTGGACGGAGATGATGATTTCGTGGTGACCGTGGACGAGACCCGACTGGCCGGTGCTATTGATTTCATGATTTTGCCGGTCTACCATCGCCAGATCATCAAGGACCCGCTGGCACACCAGTGCACGATCCGATTCTTGAAACACGGCTACTTTGTTTCCCCTGAAGCCCAACACCCGCTACCTCTCGATGTGAGCCCGCAACCATGAACCTTGCCTTCTTTCCCACCCAAGGCCGCTTGGCCGGAATCGACTACGGAACCGTAAGGATCGGCGTGGCCGTCTCGGACGAATCGCGCATCGTCGCCAGTCCCTTCGAGAATTACCAACGTCGCTCGACCCAAGCCGATGCGGATTACTTTCGAAAACTGGTGGAAAGCGAGCAGATCGTCGGGTTCGTCGTCGGCTTGCCCATCCACAACAGCGGCCGGGAGAGCCAAAAATCGGAAGAAGCTCGACGCTTCGGCCACTGGCTGCGCGACATCACCGACCGCCCCGTGACCTTCCACGACGAACGCTTCAGTTCCGTGCAAGCCCAGCAATTGCTCGGCGACGCCGACATGACCAGAAACAAGCGTCGAAAACGCCTGGACCAGGTCGCCGCCTCGATCATCCTGGCCTCCTTCCTGGAAAGCCACTGCCACCAAACCGCTTCGCCCGGCGCGCTTGACGATTGACGTCGCTCACCCGTCCTTGCCCTTTGTCACGGCAAATCTTTCATTTCGGGGCTTGGGCCGGTGGTTGACTGTGTCCGGTTTTCCATATATCCGCTGTGGCAATTGCTCAACGATCCGGATCGCGATCTCGTCCAGACGCCGATCAGCGTCTACCGTTGCCCCTCGGACCGTACCGGCGACACGGTCCAGGGTACGCCGCAGGTCATGGATTTCCACGGCCCGCGAGCGCAGGTGGGCACGAACTACTTCGGCGGCACGACAAGCTACCTGGGCAACGGCGGGTACTGGGAGCTGAACACCTCGGTTGCCCAAGGGCGCGGCCTGTTGTATCGCAACAGCTCGATCAGATTCCGCGACATTATCGACGGAACCAGCAATACGTTCGCCGCAGGCGAGCGCGACTTCGATTGCTCGTCCGGCGTCTGGGCCGGAACGCGTAACAGCACCGGGCCCGGACCACGCGGCAACAACTATCAGTTGGGCCGCGTCAGCATCCCGCTCAACTTCAAGAGCAATCCCACAGGCAACAATAGCTGCTGTGAAGGCTTCAGCAGCGCGCATCCCGGCGGAGCGAACTTCCTCTTATGCGACGGGGCGGTGCGATTCGTCAGCGAAACGATCACCTTTGACAATGCCGGGGTTAACGTCCGCGACAGCGCCGGTCCCGAACCGGTGAACTACGCCAATCTCGGCACCTATCAGCGTTTGGGGATCATTGACGATCGCCAGACGATCCCCGAGTATTAAGCAGCACCGGCCGTATCCGATGATTTGAGGCCAGCCAGTCGGGCAGTAAATCGCCTCGGCGCCACGCGATGTCCTACGGAGAATGTAATATGACTTTTGAACTGCGCAGCTTCTGCTGCTTCTTATTGGTCGTGGTGTGCCTCGGCTGGACCGCCGGTTGCGGTGGCGACCGGCTGCCGCTGGGGAGGGTGACGGGGACGGTCACCCTGGACGGCCAGCCGTTAGAGCGTGCCGAGATCGTCTTTCAGCCGGAAGACGGCCGCCCCTCTTATGCCAAAACCGACAGCCAAGGAAGCTACGAGTTGATGTTCGGTGCGGATCAGCCCGGCGCTCAGATCGGCCGACACCGGGTGATGATCACCACCTTCGACGTCATCACCGAAGATGAAGAAAATCCCCTCGAGATTCCCGAACGGCTTCCAGACCGATACCATCGGAACTCAGAATTGGTCGAAGAGGTACAGTCTGGACGCAACGTGATCGACTTCGATCTGCGATCCGATTAGTCTTGCGGAGCCCAGAGCTTTTGCTGCGCGAATCGAGGTGCCTGTGCTCCGTTGTCCATAGATGCCGGGATCGGGAGCGGACGTGGTAACGCTGCCCGCGTGTCGAGTCGATCACGTTCGGCTTCCCGGCTACCGTACTGAACAACCGACCAAAGTGCTTCGTCAGCTCGCACCACGCGCCCACATCGATCCCCAGACGCTCGAAGATCGGTTTCGCACAGGCAGGAATCGCCACTCAATCGCCTGCCTGGACTTGCGGTTGTCGTACCGCAAGCTCGATATCTCCGCGTGCCCAGGATTGCCCTCGACCGGATTCGCAGTGACCTCCGTTCCCGCAGCACGCAGGTCGCCGGTGCGGAACACGGCGACGTAATCGATCTTGCCTGGCCGTCCGCGCGCCGCCTGTTCCAGGCTGGAGAACCTTCGCCTGGACAACCTACGAAAAGGTGCTTGGGGAATTCGGGCGGGATCAGAAGAAGACGCGAGCGGCCTTCCGTCATTTCATTCTCGCGAGGATCGGGCAAGAGCTGGCTTCGCCGTTTTCACGCACCCATCTTCATCGACCCCGTCGCGTTTCCCCGAAGTGCCGTGGGCCATGCCCGTCGCCAAAGACCACGAGGCGATCAATGGCGATTGGTATTGGGAGTATTCCGCCGACCACCTCCACCAGGTGGACGACGCCGAGCAGATCCGCGACCACCTACTGCGGGCCATTTTCGGCGCGTTTTCCAACGCCATGAAACATTTTTCCGTGCCACGTACGCTTCGGCGTTCGATCCGGTTGACGCTAGACCGTGCACGGGATACGTTGATGATTCGCTAAGATGGCACACGAAACGAAGGGCAAGATGAAACGGTGAACGGTTTCCGGATTACGACCGCGGCGATGGCCTCCTTTGCGTTTTTCGTGGTTACCGCATTAGCAGGATCGGATACCGTCCGCGAGTCGGCGCGGGAGGGCGCCAAGGTGCTGGTGGTCGAATACCTGCACATGCTGGGCGGCGTGGGAACGGCCGGTCTTATTTCCACTTACCATTGGGGTAACCGTGAGGGCTTCACGGCCACCGTGCCAGGAGGGGCCCGATGGGAACCGGAACAGAAGGCCGAGTGGTGGCGTGAGACGTTGCGGGATGCCGGCGCGGAAG
>REEF01000136.1 GCA_007695205.1 Planctomycetaceae bacterium | reverse complement strand
GCACGTCATCGGGCGGCGACTGGGTGACGATCAGCGTCTGCTCATCCGTGTCGTCCCACTAAAATGTCGGCAGATCTCCCTGGGTCCGTTGGCGGATATAATGGATGATCTGCCCCGGTCGCCTGATCGACAGGGGATCGAAGCTTGGCCCGGATGTCCCGATCCGGCTGGATCACCAAATGAACCAACCTCCTGACTGAGTCTGGAAATACTGCAACGCGGATGGCTACCACACGGAAACTGGCAGATTTGTTCCGAGCGATTGCCGCAGAGGATCTTTTCGGCGCAGCTACCATTGCGTCGGAGATCTGCAAAGGTGAAGAACGGAAAGGCCATCGTTCGGCCGCGAGGGTGCTCCGCGGAGCCCTGCACGCCAACGGAACTTCGCACGCCGTACCCGAAACCGCTCGCCTACCGGACCAGCAGACCATCGGCGGGCTGTTCACCACTGCGTTGACCTCGTTGTCGCCGGAACCCGCCTTGGACGACGTTGTGCTGACGCCATCGGCCCGGCGACTCTTGCAGTCCATCGTTGCCGAGTGGAAAAAGCGGGACGTTTTGCACCGGCGAGGTCTCCAGCCGCGGTCGAAACTCCTGTTTCACGGCGTGCCCGGTTGTGGGAAAAGCCTGACAGCGCGGGCGCTTGCGCACGAACTGGGCATTCCCGTTTACATGGTGCGATTCGATGCGGTGATCGGGGCCTACCTGGGACAGACGGCAATACATCTCCGTCAGTTGTTCCATTTCGCCGAAACGACGCCCTGCGTTTTGCTTCTGGACGAGTTGGATGCCCTAGGCAAACAGCGTGGCAACCCGTTGGATGTCGGAGAACTCGACCGGATCGTCATCGCCTTGATGCAGGAACTCGAACACTCGCGACCGCAGGGTCTGATCGTCGGAACATCCAACCTGCCGCGGCATCTGGACGATGCGCTGTGGCGACGCTTCGACTTGGCCCTAGCGTTCAATGCGCCGGCCAAACGTGCTCTGACGGGATTCGCCAAGCGAGTTGCCGCAAAGTTCCAGATCGCTCTGCCCCACGACGTACTCAACAAGGCAGTTAGCGCCAAGACCTTCGCCGACGCGGAAGCAATTATCATGGCGGAAGCACGGCGCATAGCCCTCTTGGAAGAGTGAGGAAAATTCGATGGCGAAGCGGCAAGCCGTTCCGACGACTTTCTTCCTAAACGAGACGCACGAACTGGCCCCGGCTGAAAAACGTGGCGGGGGCCGTCTGGCTCAGTACGTGGGAATCTCTTGGGCTGCCAAAGGCACTCACATCCATCAAAGCCTTCGTTCCGTATCCACCAAGGTGGCGCAGTCCAAAGACCCACTAAAAGATGATCGGTACTTCGTTCTCGCACTGCCGGTTCCGGAAGTCGAGAAGCGGTCCAAAGACAAGAAGCGTGCGCCTCATGGAACTTACAAGGAACCGACGGAGTTCGGTGGAGATCACGGCCGGGTATTCGACCGGTTGGGCCTGGACCTGCTCCAAGTCACCGACGACGGCAAGGCCGTGGTCCACGCCGAGACAGAGAAGTTTGCCCAGCTTCTGCATCGCACGGAATCTTTGGATTCGCTGGGACAACGGGAGCAGGCTCGTTGGGCAACCATCGACTCGTTCGAGACGATCCCTCTGGACCTTCGAGTCGACGCGAGCTGGCTGCAGCAGGTGTCCACCGATGAGCCGACTGACATGGTCATCGAATTGCAGCCAGTCCTTTCCAGGGCCGATGCCGATCGCGTCCTGCGGGCGATTGCCGACTTACTGCTGCAACGTCATGGCGAGAAGTTGACGGGCACCGGCACCGACTTCTCCGGACGCCACTGGTTCCGGGGAAAAGCCACCCGGCATTCCATTCGCAACATTGCCAAGGACTTCTACTCGGTTCAAGCCATCCACTCGCCGCTGTTCTCCATCGCCGCGGCCAAGAAGAGCGGCCGAACGCATCCGCTACCGATTCGGCATACGGCTGCTCCGCCACCCGCCGATCCGTCCACGTTGCCCTGCGTCGCGGTGATCGACATGGGAATCCCCAGTGACCATGTGCGGCTAAGGGCATTCCGGCGTGGACAGTTCTATGCTCAGGACGTTCCCATGAACCGGCTATCCATTCAGTCGACGCCGATTCGCAGCCCAATCATCATCAAAACTCGTGTATGATATGCGCCGATACGATCTTCCCACAACCAGCCCATGCGGACCAACAGCAAGCTGCCGATCAACGTCGAAGACCTGCTCCGGCAGCGGACGGTCGAGCGGGACCGGATCGAATACAAGGCGGGCTGGAATCCCGATCCGACGATCCGCACGCTGTGCGCTTTCGCCAACGACTTCGAGAATCTCGGCGGCGGGTACATCATCATCGGCCAGGATTGCGACGAAGATGGCCAGCCGATCTTCCCACCGGCCGGCATTCCCGAGGCCAAGTTGGACAAGATCCAGCGGGAATTGCTCGGATACTGCAATCTGATCCAACCGCCGTATTTCCCCAAGCTCAGCATCGAGAAGGTGGACGGCAAGAACCTGATCGTGCTCTGGGCGCCCGGCGGCCAGAACCGCCCGTACATGGCTCCCAAGGAAGTCACGGCCCGGCATCGCGTGAATCACTACTACATCCGCCGCTACTCCAGCACGGTCGAGGCCAAGGGCGAAGAGCAGCGAGAACTGATCAGCCTGACCGCCACGGTCCCGTTCGACGACCGGCAGTGCCATCAGGCCAGCGTCGAGGATCTGCGGGTGCCGTTGATCCAAGCGTACTTGAAGGATGTCGGCAGCGGCCTGTATGCCCAGGCGGCCAAGCTGCCGCTGATCGAACTGGGTCGGCTGATGAACATCGTGGACGGGGGCGACGAATTCGTCCGTCCGCGCAACGTCGGCCTGCTGTTTTTCAACGACGCGCCGGAAGCATTCTTCCCCGGCACGCAGATCGACGTGGTGATTTTTCCCCAAGGCCCCGGCGGCGACGAGATCATCGAGAAGGTTCTGCGTGGACCGATCCATCAGCAGATTCGCGACGCACTCGCCTACATCCTTTCGCGTCGCTACCGCAATCGCCGCATCGGCGAGTTCTTCAAGGAACTGGAGATGACCGAAGGTCGCGGCACCGGCATCCCGAAGATTCAGGCGGCCATGAAGCGAAACGGTTCGCCGAAGGCCAGCTTCGAGACCGACGAGAACCGCCTGTGGTTCGTCGCGAAATTGCCGATTCACAAGGCATTCGCGGTAGAGACTGGCGACCGGAGGCCCAAGTCAGGCCCAAGTCAGCACCAAGTTGGCACTAAGTCGGCACTAAGTCCCGACCATGTGACCGACCATGTAAGCGACCATCTGAGCGATCATGTGAAACGCCTGCTCCATACTCTCGCAAATGGCGAG
>REEF01001047.1 GCA_007695205.1 Planctomycetaceae bacterium | reverse complement strand
TTCCCAACCGCCAACGCTCACGGAGCTAAGGGCTGCGCATGCGGCACTCCGAGCGGCAGCCATTGATGTGCAGGGAACGATCCAGGTCTACCGTGCAGAGTCCGAGATTCCGGCGGCCTTTCAGCAACTTCCGTCCGAGCTTGGGATTCCGCTTGTCAGCAGTGGGAATGTCTGGCGTGGCAAGAGCCGGTTCCGGGGGGACTACACGTCGGAGATCCACGGTGATACTCATGGAAAAGTCGTGCAATCGCTGGCAATGGACGACGGAACTGTCTTCAGGCTTTCGGGAGGCCCCGATGTTGAAATCGGAACTCTGTATGTTTGCGATGTCGGTACGCCCGAAGCGGTGAAAATCGAGAATCACATTGAGTCGCAATTCTACGACCGTCTTGATTCGCTCTGGAGCACCGGCGGCCTTGTGTATATCGACCTGCTTCAGCGTCCGGGAGCAAAGATCGCCGCGACGTCCCGAACGCTGCAGGCTGGCATTTCTTTACTCGTGCCGTTCGACGACGGTACCGACGCTCAACTCGAGTTGGAAGGCACCAGGTATTATCCGTTCGGCTACTCTATTTGGGCCTCGACGGCGGGACATATGACGATCAGGGGGGAGAGTCGAACGTTCTCAAGAGAAGTTGATGGGAGGGTACTCCCGACGCGGATCGTAACCGTTGGCTCCGTAGGGGCCGGGGAAGGGTACACTGAAGTCGTCATACTTGATTTGAAACCCCTTGAGGCAGACTCCCCGATAGCGAAGCCCATTACTGTAGCGTCTTTTCAAGATTTGGGAGTCGCTTACCAGGTATACAGGCATCGGCTGGGGGACGCAGAGGTAGAGATCGCGGAACGGTACGACACGCTGCCGGGCGCGGGGGGTGCCGGTTCAGGGGGTGTTTTTGGTGGCTTCCGCACCGCGTTTCTTTGGATCAACGGTCTAGTGATCTTGACGGCGGCCGGGTATGTGGCAATCAGGTTTGCTAAGAAGCGGTAACAAAACTGGCCTGGGAGACCTACGGTCGGCGGTTCCGGCGGGGTCAGAGACCCGCGCCGAACAGTTTTGTTACGGCCTCGAAGAAGCAGCAGAGGAGTTGACGTGTCAGGATCATCGATTCGCCGTCGCTGGTCACGTTCGATCGTGATCGTAGCCTTGGTTACCGCATCGGCAGGCTGTTTTCAGCAGGGAGCGTTCTACGTTCTACCCGAACATAGCGACCTTGGCATCATCGATAATGACGCGCGGGTGGCCACGGCAGAATTTGTGATCGTCAATGGGCTGAACCGGCCGGTTGAGATCAAACATATCTATCCCTCGTGCAATTGCGCGGAGCTAGACTTGCGGCAGAACCCCATTGCGCCGAGAGCGTCAACAGTGCTGAGCGTCACAGTCAACCTGTCGCAACAAGCAGGACGTCAAGAAACGTCCGTTCTGCTTGTGACCGATAGCACGGCCTTTCCGCAAAAGCGAGTGTCGATAGCGGCACTGGTTCCTGCCTCCGGCGTCTATCAAAGGCGAGTTGACATCGGCGTCTTCCACCCGGGCGACGCCATCGACTTCGCGACGCCCTCCACTTCGTTTTCGCGGGGACTGGTGGAACTTGGGCGCGAGGGGACTGACGACTCGGGCGTCGCTGTTGAGTTGGTGCCGCAACCGGGCGACGAAACGCGGCTTGTGGTAACCGGCGCCGCACCGCAGGTACAAGGCGAGTTTTCCCGGAAGGTCTCGTTGCGAGAGTCGTTCCCTGACGAGCCGGCGTTGGGCGAAGGCGTGATCGAATTGGAGTTGGTGGGAACTGTCGTGCCCAGATGGGATGTGAAGCCTGAAGTGTACGCCGGTTTCGTCTCGCTGAGCAGGGACCGAGGGCGTTTTACGTTGCAAATCGAAAATAACGCAGCTCGCACAACACGCCGAACAATCGCACCGACGGGTGTACGTATCGTCCTTCAGGAAGACTGGCTGTCGCTAGAGGATTACAATCTGTCTTCCGATGGGGCCAAGCTGGTTTTCCGGATACACGAACAGAACCTTGGGAAGTTGGGGGCGCAAAAGGCCCCAATGGAGTTCGTGGTAGATTACGCCGACGGACTCACGGAGACCTATTCTACAACCGTGTTCGCGCACATCGAGCCGTAGGCCTGTCGGCCGTCGCATGAAGGCACGATCGGTCGCCGCCGGCGATCTACAGCATCGGCGGTGCTCGCTGCGTCCCTCAATCTGGGGAATCTACGAGCGATTGCCCCACGAGGAGCGGATTCTCGCCATGTACCGCCGCGCCGGGTACCCGTGGTCCGAAATCGCCGCTCTGATGAACAGCTCCCCCGCCCGCCTGCAAAAACTCTTCGAACGCGCCATCCGCCGCGCGCGGGGACTGCTGGAGCCATGATTACGAGCCAGAGATCGTCCCGCCGATTCGTAGCGGAACAACAAACGGCTGCCTCACGGAGAGCGGTGGCCGCATGTTATCGCGTTTTTTTTCGTTTTTTTTTGCCATTGCTTGTCACATCGCGGCTTGAAAAGCGATATCTTTGTTAGAGTACATGGTGGCAGGCATCGTCAGAGGTGCTTCTTGGGTACGCACTGACGAGGAAATGCCAGATACCAGCACTGAATCGACTTTTTTTGACTTGGAGGGCCTTTCAATGCTTCGTTTATTCCGGAACGTCGGGGCGGCAGCACTTTTGGTCGCGCTCGTGATTGTGCAGGGTTTGGTGTATGCGGCGCCGTGCTACAAACGCAGCGGGGGAAACGAGAATTGTTATGCACAGGGCGGGAGCCAATGCACAATCCTCCAGCCTATTCCACATCTCCCGTGCACCGGCTCATGGACCGTAGGTGAACTCGTTCTACTTGGCTGGCATTCAGGTTGGCCATGTGGGATCGGGTTAGTGGTGCATGGTGTTCCCAAGAAGTATGCTACAAGCGGCAACGAGCCAGAAGGATTCATGGATCAGGGCTATTTCTCGTTCCCATGCTCAAGTACGGTGGAGTGCGACAAGAGAACTATATTTCCGGATCGCATTGCATGCGAAAGCTTCAGAACTACGGAATGTACACGAATTACGGTCTTTACAGCTCATGGTGCCAATTGCCCCGAAAACTCCGGACGATAGTCGGTACTCGCCTAGAGAACGATTGCCAACGCCCCAAAACGATGCGGCCGTCCGCCCAAATGTCATCAAGCGAAGAAATGGGAAATCTCGTGCTGACCAGTGAACCATTTTTCAGGCGTAGCGTCTTCCAGTCCTCGGTACGGTCGTTCAGGTGCCATGTCGGCCTTTTGGGGCTCATCTTCTGTTGCTGTCTTGCCGTACTGGATCCTACACGATGTCGGGGTTCCCAACCGCCAACGCTCACGGAGCTAAGGGCTGCGCATGCGGCACTCCGAGCG
>REEF01000823.1 GCA_007695205.1 Planctomycetaceae bacterium | reverse complement strand
TCTCTCCGAAAACGACTCCCGACCCCTTCCGCAAAACGCGACAGTAATTCATTTGCCGATCCTAAGTCGGGATCAGCGCTCGGATGCCGTTCGCCAATCGGGGACGGGAACCGGGGTCGTCTCGACCGGCCAACTGGCTCGGTGCGGGTGCGCGTACAGCCCGATCTGGTCGAGCGGGATGGGACGGAAGCCCACCGAATGGAACAGCGGCGCATCCGGCTGCAAGCGATAATCGCCGGACTGGGCGTCCACAAAGCCGGGGTCGGTGTCTTCGAAGATCCCGTTTTCCATCAAGTCCAGGTTCGCGCGGTTGCCGGTGACCATCGGTCCACAGCGATAGAAGACATTGCGCCAGACGTGGTTGATGCCGGGCACGTCCATCATGGTGGCGATTTTCGGGTAACGCTGCAGGTACAGATCGGTGGTGTAGTAGTTGGCCGGTTGCTGGTTTTCGGCGATCCGGCGCCAAACGCTGTTGTTGGGGTTCCAGCCGCCGCTGACGCCGCGCCCGCAATCGATGAATAGATTGTTGTCCATGATGTTGTCTCGACCGCTGTTCATCTGGATCGCGCCAAAGTTGCCGTTGGCGCTGCGGATGAAGATGTTGCCATAAACAAGCATGCCGCTGATCGCATCGTCAAACCGAATGGCCGCCTGGCCATGCGCCATCGCGCCCGCACCAGCCTTGCCGCAATTCGTGAACCGGTTGTGACGAAACACCACGCCACGATACGAGGGATTGGCAAACAGCTCCATCGCACCCTGGTCGTCGGATTCCAGCACCGCACTATGCACCTCGTTGAACTCGATCACATGGTCGTTGCCCTCGATGCGCATGACGCTGCTGGGGCAGTTGTACATCAGATTATGAGCCACCCGGTTCCCGACGCCTTCCAATTGGACCGCCGGGGTATACGTGCGGTCGATGCGGCCGAAGTTGTGGATGCGACAGTTCTCGACAAAATGCCGGCCCGGTGTCAGCGTGGTGCGATTCCCGCCGATCACTTCGCTGGCCCGACGACCGATCGTGTGGATGTCACAGCCGAACAGCCCGTTTTGCTGGCCGCCTTGGATGGTGATGCCGTTGCCAGCCAGACGGCTGACGGTACAGCCCAAGATCAAGCACCGCTGGCAATCGGTCAAGATCAGGCCATGGAAACGGCCTAAGTCGAAAGTCAGCCCTTCCAGTCGAACGTCGGTCACCTGGTCCATCGTCAACATCGGGGTGGAAAGCATGCCGATTTCGACTTCAGCATGCTCCAGGTCGGTTGGCGGGTAGATGTACAGCATGCCCGTCTCGCGATCCAAGTACCATTCGCCCGGCTGATCGATCTCTTCCAACAGGTTAAAGGCGTAGTAGCGGATCCCTTGCCGTGTATCCATGCCCGGTCGGCTGTAGTGGTACGCCTGATCGCAGATCACCGTCCGCGTTTCGGGATCGATGCGAGATACCTGGATGGTGGCGTCAGCCCACAGGAAACGGAAGTAGCCGAACAGCCAAGGATCGGCCGCGTCGATCCACCGTTCGTGCCGGTCGTCCAGGTACTCGAACACCGACGGTTTGCCGTCCGCTCGCGATCCGGGCTCGACCAATTCACCGATCCCGACAAAGCCTTCGTTAGGCCAGCGGGCCAGCGTCATGGGCTGGCCATCGACGAATAGCTCCAGCGTCGGTGGCGCAGCCGGTTGCCCAAAGCCTCGTACGGCCAGTCGTCCAAAGTCCTCGATGCCTTGAGCGCGCAGATCGCATTGCAGGACCTTGCCCCGAGCCTCTTCGGGTAATCGGCGCAGAATCGCAGCGTCCTTCACCGGCTGGAACCCGCGGATGCGAGTGCCGCCGTAGAAGACGGCCTGTCCGGGCTCGGTGGCTCGATAAACCACCGGAGCGTCGGGCGAGCCGGAATCTTGAGGAGTCAACTCCAGCGGTTCGGTCACCCGGTACTCGCCGGGCAGAACGTTCACGGCGATCGACCCTTCGCCGCCGGCTTGCTTCCATTGGCGAACCAGGTCCCGAGCGCGTGCGAGCGAGGCCACCGGCCGCGCGCGTGTCCCGTCATGGGCATCGTCCCCGGCGGTCGAGACATACAGTTCAGCGGCAAAGCGGTCGATCTGCGGGATGGGGGTCCTGGACGCGGCCGGATCGCGCGCTGGTAGGCCACGCGAGCGGCGATCGATTTCCTGAACCAACTGGGCTGCCTCCTGGCGATGGACGTCCGGATAGTGTTCGTTGGCAGCAATCGTCGCGTACTCGGATCGAGCAAGCCGAAGCTGCTGCTCCGCCATGTGGCTTTGCGCGATCCGCAGATGAGCGTAACTCTGCAGGGCCCCGGGCGCGTCGGCCGACGCCACCACGTCGGCACAGACCGCGCGAACCTCGGCGAATCGCCCTTCCGCCCACGCCTCATGCGTTTGACCAAAACGCTCGATCAACTCCTGACGCCGTGCGGCAGCCAATGCTTCCGGCGATACGACAGCCCCAAAAGTGTCCTGCAACGCCGTGAATTGCTCGCGGACCTGGGCGCGAGTCAGCGCGCGACGATAGATCCGCACCTGGTCCATCCAGCCCCAATAATTCTGCCAGGAACTGCCCAGAGTAAGCTGGCCACCCAGGCTGAAGTCGCCGGTAAAACTCTCGGGAATGCGCACCTCGGATTGACCATAGCCGTTGACGTACATGGTAACCAGACCCTGCTGACGATCGCAGACGACCACCACGTGCGACCATTGATCCAGCGCCAAACTGATCGGAGAACTGCCGCCCGTCGACACGGTCTTGCCGTCCTGGTCCCGGTAGCAAAAATAATAGCCGGGCGATCCATTGCCAAACAGATCGATGACCAGGTTGGCGTCCGGAAAGACTCCATAGTTGAACATCCTGCGCTGGTTCTGGCGGCTATCGATGGTGAACTGATGGGGCTTGAGCCACGCGCTGAACGTCCACGAATCGGTTCCGAATCGCAGTTTGTCAGGAATCTGGACGCTGACCGTACCTTGCCGAGTTCCATCGAACCAGATCGCGTGTCCCGAAGGCGAATCGCCCCATTCGGCACGGACCGATCCGTGCAGGCCGTTTGCCGACTGATCACGAACGGTCTGGCCGGACCCTTCGTCGAACGCATAGTGCAATAACAAGTCGTCCTCGGCTCGCAACCCCGATCCGGCCGCCATCATCGCCGCCAACCATGTCACCATCAACACCCAGGTTCGCCATCGCATCACGACAAGTCTCCTTTCGAAATCGGTCAGATTCACCGATCCTCACAAGGCCGCTCGACCGTGTCAACCCCCCCCAACCCCCGAGCGTCGCGGTATCAGCCGCCCGGTGAATCGCGTGCACGGAAGGGGTCGGGAGTCGTTTTCGGATAAGCCGCTTTCCATGTGGTTGAT
>REEF01000415.1 GCA_007695205.1 Planctomycetaceae bacterium | reverse complement strand
GACCGTTGGCCCGAGCATTCGTCCGCGTTCCATGCCGGTTGGAAAAAACTGCGGAAAGATTGGGTGGAACTGGACGAACGGTTGACCGCCACCCATGCCGCCTATCGAGATCAACCGTTACTCGCTTCCCACCCGGTCTACCAGTATCTGGAGCGTCGTTATGGCTGGAATCTGGTCAGCATGCACTGGGAACCTGACGAGATGCCCGAGGACGGAGACTGGGAAGATCTGCAGGAGATTTTGCAGGATCACCCGGCTGGTTGGATGATTTGGGAGGCTGAACCGCTTCCGGAGATCCGGCAGCGATTGGCCGAGATGGGCATCGACAGCGTGGTTTTCGATCCGTGCAGCAACGTTCCGCGGTCGGGTGATCTGTTATTGACCATGCATGACAACGTCAAGCAACTGCAACGGATCATGGTTGCCGAACCATCGAGTTCCGCGCCGTGATCAACGAGTGTTCACCATGAACGTCTACCCTCTCAAAAGTCTTCCATTTCCCTACTGATTGATGAAGAGAAAAGCATGATTCCAACAGCAGCGTTTCTTAAGGCCGGAAGCATCCAGCGGTTCGGTCTGAGTGTGTTCTTGTGTCTGGTCGTCATCGGGCCCCGTATCGTGGCCGAGGAGGGCGCCACAGCGCTGGCCCGGGTATCAGCGGACCTCAGTTATCTGGCTTCGGAGGAGCTGGAAGGTCGAGGCCCTGGTACGCAGGGCAGGCAGTTAGCGGCGGAGTACATTCGCGACGAGTTTCAGCGGATGGGTTTGAAGAGCGGCGTCGAGGACGGCTCGTATTTTCAGCCGTTCGAGATTCCTTTGGACACGGAGGTCATCGTGGACCAGACGCGGCTGGTCCTGCATTCGCCCGACGAGCAGGCTGTTCCCTTGGAATTAGGGAAAGACTTTCAAGCGTTAGCCGTCGGGGGTACTGGCCAGGCGAAAGGGCCGATCGTTTTTGCCGGGTATGGGATCTCTGCCCCGAACCTGCAGTACGAAGACTATGCCGACGTGGATGTGGAAGGCAAGATCGTCTTGGTCATTCGTCGCGAACCGCAGCAGGATGATGAAACAAGCGTCTTTGATGGCAAGCGAACGACCACGCATTCGTTGATCCGAACCAAGTTGGATGTCGCCAAGAGACAGAAGGCGGCCGGGGTGTTGTTCGTGAACGATCCTTTCAGCGTCAAACAGGAAGAAAAGGACCAGTTGACCAACCCCACGGGTTTCGGAACCAATAGTGCCGAGATCCCCTTTGCCCACGTATCGCAGGCCTGGGTAAATCAGATCCTCCAGCAGACGCCAATCCAAGCGGCGGATGGGCGTTCGTTGGCCGATCTGGCCGACATCGAAGCGGAAATCGATCGGACAGGAAAGCCGATCTCGCAACCGTTGGAAGGCTGGTCGGCCGACATGCAGTCGGCCTTTGAAATCCAGCAGGTTCCGTTGGCAAATGTCATCGGGGTGCTCGAAGGCTCGGGTCCGTTGGCAGACGAGACCATCGTGTTGGGCGCTCATTATGACCATCTGGGGTTTGGCGGTTACGGATCGCGTCGGCCCAACGAGCGGGCGGTGCATTACGGCGCCGACGACAACGCCTCCGGCACGGCCGCGATCATCGAACTGGCTCGACGCTACGCAGCGCTGCCCGAACCGCCGGTTCGGCGTTTGGCGTTCATCGCGTTCGACGGCGAAGAGCGAGGTCTGTTGGGCAGCCGCCACTATGTGGCCCAGCCGAGTTTTCCCCTGGCCGATACCATTGCCATGCTGAACTATGACATGGTGGGACGGATGCAGAATGGGGTACTGACGGCGATGGGCAGCGGATCGGCGGCTGAGTTCGCGGGGTTGCTGGACCAGGCGGCTGAGTCCAGCGGGGTGGAGGTGAAACAGTCGCCACGGATCATGGGCGCCAGCGACCACTACCCCTTCTTTCAACGCGATATCCCCGTCCTGCACTTCTTTACCGGAACCCATCCTGATTACCATACGCCCGACGATACGTTCGACAGAATCAACATGGATGGGGTGATGCAGACGATCGATCTTTCTGAGCGGCTGTTGGCTGCGATCCTGGAAACACCCGAGCGACTGAGCTTCGTCAAGACGCAGCCGAAACCTCGTGCGGGTCGCGGCGTCGCCTACTTGGGCATCACGCCGGATTATTCGGGCCAGGAGGAGGGCTTGCGAGTCGATTCGGTCGCTGACGATTCGCCAGCACAAAAGGGAGGGCTGCAGGCCGGTGATGTGATTACCCACTTTGGTGGAAGCCCCATCGAGGACATCTCGGCCCTAACCGCAGGCTTGCGTGAAAACCGCGCGGGCGATACGGTCGAGATCACTGTACAGCGAGACGGGCAAACAGTATCATGTGCCGTCACACTCGGTGATGCCCCTTGATCGCAGCGGGCATGGATCGCCGAGTACCGGGTTTTGCTGGTGAGTTGGGAAACCATGCGAGCTGTGGCTCGCCGGCAAGGCTTATCGGGCTGATCCTGATGATCCGCAAGCAGAAAGGGCCAGAGTATGGAGCGACGTGAATTCTTGAGGGCTGGTGCCGCAGTTGTCGGAGGTCTTTGGACACATCGAGCGGCATCGGCGCATCCGCACGTCGCCCACGATTCCAAGCAGCCATTTCGCCTGAAGTTTGCACCCCATTTCGGCATGTTCAAACATTCGGCTGGCGATGACCTGATCGATCAGTTGCAGTTTGCCGCTGAGCATGGCTTTCGAGCTTGGGAAGACACGGGACTGAAGAACCGTCCCGTGAGGGTGCAGGACCAGATCGCCCAGGCCATGCAGGCCGGTGGGCTGGAGATGGGTGCTCTGGTCGGCGTCGAATCTTACCGGGACGTCACTTTTGCGGGCAAAAGTCGGCGGTGTCGGGATCGAGTTCTGGACGAACTTCGACAGAGCATCGAGGTGGCTGAGCGAGTCGGCACGAAGTGGTTGACGGTCGTCCCGGGGCCTTGCGACGATCGTTTATCCATGGCAGCTCAGATGGGACACTGCACCGAACTGCTTCACCATTGTTGCGATCTGGTGGAGCCGGCCGGTCTGGTGATGGTTCTGGAACCGATCAGTGCTCCGGCTAGCCATGGCGGCTGTTTGTTGCCGTCGGTCGAACAGGCTTACCGGTTGTGCCAGACAGTAGGTCGGTCCGGCTGTAAAATCCTGTTGGATTTTTACCACCAGCATATGTCCGCCGATGAAATGATCGGGTTGATGGATGCCACCTGGGTGGAAATCGCTTACATCCAATGTGGCGACCGACCGGGGCGCCGGGAGCCGGGGACGGGGCACATCGATTACCGTCGAGTTTTTCAACATCTTTTCCGCATGGGGTATGACGGGATCGTGGGCATGGAACATGGCAACTCGCTGCCGGGTA
>REEF01000879.1 GCA_007695205.1 Planctomycetaceae bacterium | reverse complement strand
GGCGGTTTCGGCGGGGTCAGAGACCCGCGCCGAACGGTTTTGTTACCGCCTCTAAGGAAGCGTTCCATGGACCATAACAAGCCCCCTTGTACCGGAGGAGGAACTCGCTCGTGAGTTTGCGCTGTGGGATCACGACGGGTACCTGTGCAGCCGCCGCTGCCAAGGCGGCGGCGCTGGTGCTGACCGGCGGCAGCGCGCCAAGCGAAGTCGAGCTGCGTTTGCCGTCGGGATCGACGGTCCGCGTGCCGATCCTCGGTGTCCGTTACGAACCGAATTCGCCGGCGACCACCGCCTCGGTCCGCAAGGATGCGGGTGACGATCCGGACGTGACGGACGGTCTGCGAATCGAAGCGACCGTTTCCTGGGAGGAAACGTATGACGTAACGTTTGTGGCCGGCCAGGGCGTGGGCACGGTCACCAAGCCGGGACTGCAGATCGCGCCGGGAGAGCCGGCCATCAATCCCGTTCCGCGGCAGATGATCGCTACCGCCATTCGCGAGATCACCGACCGAGGCGTCCGTGTGGAGATCAGCATCCCAGGCGGTCGAGAGATCGCGGCCAAGACGTTCAACCCGCGACTGGGTATCGAAGGCGGGTTATCGATCCTGGGCACCACCGGCATCGTGCGACCCTACAGTCGCCGGGCCCAGTGGGACGCGCTCAAGTGCAGCCTGGACGTGGCGGCTGCTTGTCATGTGACCGCACCGGTTCTGGTGCCCGGCAACATCGGAGCTCGCGCCGTGTGCCGCCACTTTGCTGTAAGCGACGACCAAGTCGTCCCGGTGGGCAACGAATGGGGCTTTGCTTTGCATTGTCTACGAGGATACGCCTTTCGAGCGATCATGATCGCAGGTCATCCGGGAAAACTGGTGAAACTTGCCATGCATCAATGGGATACGCATTCGGCGCGATCCGCTGCGGCGGTGGATGAAGTCCGCCGGGTGTGCGAACATGTGCTCGGGCAAGCCGGAGCGGATGTGCCGACCGTCGAAGGGGTCATGGCCGCGTTAGAAGCAAACGAACGCCGAGAACTGGGCGACGAACTGGCGTGGCGCATACGCCGGGCGATCGGCTCGCAGTTCTTCGACCACCAGACTGCGGAGGCCGGCGGAACAGAAGCAACGGCCGAAAGGTATCGACTGGACTTCCGCTGTACGGCCGTATTTCTTGTCGATATGGCCGGCCAATGTCTGGGGACCAGCGGAGACTTTGACGTATGGCAGATGTGACGACCAAGATCGCGATTGTCGGCTGCGGGCCAGGCTCGCCGCAGTACGTGACCGAAGCGGCTCGCAATGCGGTGGCGGTTGCTGATGCGCTGGTGGGCAGCCAGCGGTTGATCGACCTCTTTTCCGAAAGTCCGCCAGACAGGATCATGGTGGGCCCCGACATCCCGGACGTCTTGCAGCAGATGGTCCCGTACCTGGCTGCCGGACGGACGGTCGCGGTGCTGGTCAGTGGCGACCCCGGCCTGTGCAGCCTGGCTGCACGTGTGATCCGCCACTTTGGGCGACGGCAGTGCCATGTCGTACCAGCGGTCAGCTCGGTCCAGGCGGCGTTTGCCAAGGCCGGTCTGGATTGGTCGGACGCACGCATCGTCAGCGCGCACGGCCGCGAACCGAATGTCGACATCGCTGACCTGGGCGGCGCGGATAAGATCGCTGTGTTGGCGGGCACAACGGACGCAATCCAGTGGGCGGCGCAAGCGGCGACGGCACTCCGGGCAACGCACATCGTGTTGCTGGCGGAAAATCTGACATTGGACGACGAACGTTTTCGCGAACTGGCGGCGGAACAATTGTATGAAACCCAAGCCAGCTCGCTGTCGATTGTCCTGTTGATTCGGAGAACTCTATGGACGTGAAGAAGGGCACCTTGTACGGGATCGGCGTGGGGCCAGGCGATCCCGAATGGATGACGGTCAAAGCGGTGCGGCTGCTGGCGGCCTGTCGCCATGTGTGCGTGCCCCGTTCGGCAGCCGATTCGGACAGCGTGGCGTTGCAGATTGCAGAACGCTATCTGCGACCGGATGTCATCGTTCACGAGCTGCCGTTCCCCATGACCTCGGACACAGAAGTATTACGGCAGCACTGGCGCCAGGCGGCGGGGACGGTCCACGAAATCCTGAGTGGCGGAGAGGACTGTTGCTTCTTGACGTTGGGCGACGCGCTGTTGTATTCAACTTACATCTACTTGCTGCGCGAACTTAAGTCGCTGGATCCGACGATGCAAGCCGTCACGGTGCCCGGGGTCACCGCCTTCAGCGCGGCGGCTGCGCTGTGCAATCGTGCGGTGGGCGAAGGCAAGCAGTGGGTGACCGTCGTTCCGGCCTCCGACGATTTCGATCAGTTCAGCTCGGCCCTCGACCGCGGCGGCACGGTGGTACTGATGAAGATCGGGCGGCGTTTGGAGCGGGTGCTGGACGAACTGGAAACTCGCAGCTTGCTGGACCAAGCCGTGTTTGTCTCGCACGCCGGTTTGCCCCAGCAGCACGTCGAGACCGACGTGCGACGGTTGCGAGGGCTGCCGGACAAGACGGGTTACCTGTCGATCCTGATCGTATCTGTACTCTGAGGAGGCAAAGGCGTGAAAGTTTTCTTCGTGGGGGCCGGGCCGGGTGACCCGGAACTGCTGACGGTCAAAGCGCAACGGTTGTTGAAGAACTGCCGGTTTTGCATCTATGCGGGCTCGCTGGTCAGTCCAGCGGTGCTGGAGTTGCTACCGGTCGATGCAGAGCGACACGACTCGGCGACCCTGGATCTGGACCAGATCGTCGGGCTGTTCACGGCGGCCCGCACGCGCGGCCTGGACGTGATCCGTCTGCACACGGGCGAACCGGCATTATTCGGCGCGATCGGCGAGCAGATGGACGCGTTGGACGCGTTGGGGATCGATTACGAAGTGGTGCCTGGTGTCAGTTCCTTTCAGGCGGCGGCCGCCGAGCTGCGAGTCGAATTGACCGCGCCGGGCATCGCACAGACGGTCGTGCTGACGCGCGTTGCGGGTCGAACGCCCGTGCCCGAGCAGCAGAGCTTGCAGCGGCTGGCAGCCTCGCGGGCGACCCTGTGTCTGTTCCTGTCCGTGGACAAGATCGACGAGATCGCCGCCACGCTCGGCCCCCACTACGGCGAGGATTGTCCGGTGGCCGTCGTGTTTCGCGCCTCTTGGCCCGATCAGAAGCTGGTTCGCGGCACGATCGGCGACATCGCCGCCCGCGTCCACGAACAGGGCATCTCGCGAACGGCCATGGTCCTGGTGGGCCATGCCTTGCAGCGACCGCTGCCCCACGCGTCGCGGCTGTACGATCCGCAATTCACGCACGGCTATCGTGGTAAAGGCGTTGACGAATGAACATCGCCGTGGTCACGCTGTCCGAACAAGGTGCAAG
>REEF01000137.1 GCA_007695205.1 Planctomycetaceae bacterium | reverse complement strand
AGTTACCTTCGGATACGGGGCGGTAACGACTTCCCCGATCAGGACTTTCACCCGACAATTCAATCGCCTTCACAGGCGCACTAGTGGATTTCGCCAGAAATCCTGCTTTAATGGAGTGGATTTCGCCAGAAACCCCGTTGTCGCAGACCTCGCTGGCTCAGCAGGATTTCTGGCGAAATCCACTAGGCCGTGTGGACGGCTTGAACAACTATTGAAAAATAAGCAGTGCTTAACCACTCACAGCTAATGGCCATGTCCCACCTGCAACACTTTACCCGCCCATTCTTGATACTCTTCGCCAGCATAGCCTTAGCCGGTGCCGCATACGCCGCGGAACCGTACGAAGTTTTCGTTTCCAAATACTGCATCGCCTGCCACGGGCCGGACCAGCAAGAAGGTGAGCTGCGGATCGATACGCTCTCGCGTGATTTCGCGATTGGCGGCGATACCCATCGCTGGGCGGAGTTGATCGAACGAGTCAATGCGGGTGACATGCCTCCCGAAGGCGAGCCGCGACCGACGCAAGACGAGATCGGGGTGTTCGTCAGCAAGCTTGATTCGTTGATTCGAGAAGGCCGGGCGGCGCGGATGGCGGCGCGGCCACCGGTGGCTCATTATCGACTCAGCCGCAAGGAATATCAAAACACGGTCTATGATCTGCTGGGTGTGCATTACGATCCCACCAAACCAGGCCAGCTTAACGAAGATACGCTGTGGCATGGTTACGAACGAATCGGCTCTGAGCTATCGCTTTCGCCATCGCATGTCGATCGCTATTACCGCGCCGCGGAACTCGTTCTCGACCGTGCATTTCCGGCCACGCCCAAGGAGGCGCGCACGGTCCGCAAGACCGCTGGCGAGTTGCGTTACGGCGGCGGCGAGAAGGCGATTCAGGAGTCGCTGGATCGGTTCGGCATCAAGCGGCCGCTGCGTTGCCTGATCTATCCCGGTAAATATCGGATCGCACTTTCACCCAATTGGTTTGGAGAGACGGGTCCGGAGCATAGCGGGCTCTACAGGTTACGGTTCCAGGCCAGCGGGATTCGCCCGCCCGGCGGTCAGCCGACACACCTGAGCATCGGCACGTCGGTTGGGAGTGAAAGGGATGCCGTCAACGGGCTCATCGAAATGGATATCACCGCACCGGAGGACAGCCCGGAGGTCTATGAGGCCCAGGTCGTGCTCGAAATGCCAACGGAGCTGCACTTCAATGTGGTGGCCACCAATACGTTGAAAGGAATCCATTTCCTCAGGCTGCTCAACCAAGGCGGCTATATTTTCACGCACAGCAGCGAGAACTTACTGACGCCCCAAGCGGCACCGCAACTGTTCGATGACAAAGGGAACGGCCTCTACTCGATGGTGATCCTCGACTGGATCGAATGGGAGGGCCCTCTAGAGATGGAGGCGGAAAAGTCGCGGCGCACGGGAGTTATGCCTCCCGATGACGCCACACCCGAAGTAGTCGCAGAGCATTTGCAACGCTTCGCCGAGCGCGCTTGGCGACGGCCGGTGAAAATGGAGGAGCTGGCGGATTATCTGGAATCTTTCCGCGCCGAACGCGAGGCCGGCGAGTCCGTGACCGAGGCCTTTCGCGTTGCAATGAAGGGTGTGCTGACCTCACGACATTTTATCTACTTGGTCGAGGGCGAACCCGATGTCCGCGAACGACTCACGGACTGGGAACTCGCCTCGCGGCTGTCGTATTTCTTGTGGAGTTCGATGCCCGATGAAGGCTTGTTCGCCGCCGCTCAGGATGGTGGGCTGACCGATGTACGACAGACTTCCAGTCCGTCGAAATCGGTGACTTCGACGGACAAGATGTCCGTCGTACTGGCGGACGAAGTGGACCGAATGTTGACGGACGACAGAGTCGACCGCTTCATTGAAGATTTTTCTCGTCAATGGTTGCAACTGCATCGACTCGGGATGTTTGCCCCAGACAAGGGGCTCTACCCCCGATACGATGCGTGGCTGGAAACAAGCCTCCGCGACGAACCGATCGAGTTCTTCCGCGAACTGTTCACAAACAACCTGCCGATCGAGCAGTTTCTGGATGCCGACTGGACGATGGCCAACGCCCGTATTTGTGATTTCTACGGCCTGCCGGAACCGAAGTCTGGCGGCTTCCAGCGTGTTTCGCTCCGGCCCGAGGATCATCGCGGAGGGCTGCTGACGATGGCTTCGGTACTCGGTTTGACTTCCGACGGCACCCGCCATCGCCCGGTGCATCGTGGCGTCTGGGTCAGCGAAACGATCTTCAACAAGACTCCACCGCCACCTCCGGCCAACGTCGACGCGATCGAACCGGTGCCGCCCGAAGGGGACAAAGTCACGATTCGACAACGCTTAGATGTTCATGCTCAAAACGCCAGTTGTGCGGCCTGTCATCGCAATATCGATCCGCTCGGTTTTGCCTTTGATCAATACGACGCGATTGGACAATGGCGAACTCGCGAACGGGTGGAAGGTGGCAAAGGGCAAGATCCGTTGGTCGATGCGTCCGGCGTGATGCCTGATGGTCGCAAGTTTCAAGATGCCAATCATTTCAAACATTTGCTGCTCGAAGACCGTGATAAGTTTCTGAGAGCTTTCATCGAGCATCTCAGTACGTATGCTCTGCGCCGCGTGCTGACCGTCGATGACTTGGATGATATCGAGGCGATCCTCGACGAAGCGAAGAAGAATCAGTACGGCGTTCGTGATATTGTGAAAGCGGTGGCGCTGTCGGAATTGATGAGGAAACGGTGAAGCTGTTAGCTATTAGCTATTAGCTGTTAGCTATTAGCTGTTAGCTATTAGCTTTTGTCTACTGGCTTTTGGCTGTCAGGCACGAAACATGATTCACTAGCCAATAAAAGCTAAACGTCAATGAGGAACTTCCGGGAACTGCAGATTTGGAACCGTTCGCATCAACTTACTCTCGAGATTTATCGGATCACTCGAGGGTTTCCGAAAGCGGAGGCCTACGGCTTAGTCAGCCAGATGCGTCGTTCGGCGTCTTCGATTCCAACCAACATCGCGGAAGGTTGCGGTCGAAATACCGAAAAGGACTTTGCGAGGTTCCTTGACAACGCCAGTGGCTCAGCCTCCGAACTCGAATACCAACTGATTCTAGCTTACGACCTAGCGTACATCCCTCAGGACACCTATGAAAAAACGAACACCGAACTTACTGAAATTAAGCGTATGCTCAACGCTTTCCTCCAAAAGCTACGAGCTAACCACTAACCGCTAACGGCTAACGGCTAACAGCTAACAGCTAACCACCAACCACCAAAGACTTCCCAATGAATTTCCTATCCCAATCCTGGCTTATCAACCGTCGTCACGCACTGCGTGCGATGGGTACTTGCATCTCGCTTCCCATGCTGGAATGCATGACTCCG
>REEF01000253.1 GCA_007695205.1 Planctomycetaceae bacterium | reverse complement strand
CACGGCGTAGCCCTGTCCGGCCATCATCTGGAATTCATGAAACCACTGATGTCCCCACATCACGGCGGGTCCGCCTTTGATGTTCAAAATCATCGGCCAACTGCGATCCGGGTCGAAGTCGACAGGGCGGACCAAAAAACCATCGACGTCGAATCCCCGGTCGGTGGGAAAACGAAATCGCTCCAGTTCTACCAGCGCCAATTCGTTCAGCAGGGGATCGTTGAAGCTGGTCAGTCGGCGTGGACGCGGCCGATCGACCTGCGCCACCCAGACCTCGGCCAACTGCGTTTCGTTTTCAAACACATACGCCATCTGCTGGCCGTCGGCGGAAAAGCTAACCTCCTGCACGCTGCCTCGATCGCCTACCAGGATCGCGGGCGGCCGCGATCTCGATCGAAGCCGCAGCAACGGACGACTGCCTCGATCATCGGCTCGGACCAACGGTCGAGCCGACTCGGGCGGCCAATACGCGGCACTGACGGACAGATCTTGACCATCATGCAGCACCCGAGGCTCACCGCCGTCGATCGGGATCTGATGCAATTGGACGGGCTCGTAGCGATCGGCCTGGTGGCGGTAAACGACCGCTTGACCGTCAGGAGAAAACAGCGCCGACTGCGCGCGTCCCGACGGCGTTTGCAGTTGATTCACGCGACCACTTTCGACGTCCAGCAAGAAGAGTTGGCGGTCGAAGTGGCCGTCGAATTCCCGGCCCGAACGATTGGCATGAAAAGCGATGGTATCGCCGGAGGGCGACGGGGCGGGATCGTGTACATGCCAGTCGGGGTCCCCGACAAGCCGAGTCAATCGGTCCTCGTCCAGATCCAGCAGCCAAAGCATCTCTCGCTGCTGGTCCAAGTATCCATCGTCTTCCGTCTTGTAAACGGCGCGCGTGAATACCTGGACGTCCGCTGCAGGAGAATCCTTTTCCTGCTTGGTTTGACGAGGATCTTCGACGTCCGGATCGACTCGCAACAACAGCACGATCCGATCCCCGCCGGGCAACCAAAACCAATCGCTAACGCTGCCCTGGTTGATGGTGGTCGCCAACCGCGACTCGCCGCCGTCGACCGAGATCAGTCGCAACTGAGTGGCCTCCTTTTCTTTGCGAAGAAACGCCAGGTGACGCCCATCCGGCGCCCAGCGTGGTCGGCTGTCCTGTTGACCGCTCGTAAAAGCACGCGGGTCCGATTCGCCTTGGGTATCGACCATCCAGATCGCGGAATGACGCTGACGACGATCTTCGGCGATGACCGTTCGTACCAATGCGACTCGGCTACCATCCGGTGAGAGCCGAGCGTCGCTGACGAACTGGAATCGATAATAGTCCTCCGGAACCATGGCTCGACGCGTGTCTTCGGCCTGCGAATGCAGACCGATGCACAGCAATACCACAAAAACTGGAGACCGGCGAACATGCATCATCGTTTTGCCTCGATTCGAAAGGATCTCGCCTCGACAGCCACCTCGGTGTAAAATCCAGTATATCTTGCATTGCGGAGGGGAGCAAAAATGAATTCGCTGGAAGGTTTTCTTCTGATCGCGTCGCCTCGGTTGCCCGATCCGAACTTTTGTCGCACCGTGGTGCTGATCATCCAGCATGATCATCAAGGTGCGTTCGGGTTGATCTTGAATCGGCCGACGGACAATACGGTCGAAGAGATCTGGGAGATGATCGGCGAACAGCCCTGTGACAATCATCAACCGATCAATCTGGGTGGCCCCGTTGGCGGGCCCCTGCTGGCGCTGCACAACGATTTAGAAGTCTCGGAACGCGAGATCCTGCCAGGAGTCCACTTCGCGACCCATAAGGACCATCTCAACCATCTGGTCGCCGACACGATGCACCAATTTCGAATCTTCACGGGCTACTCGGGGTGGGGTGCTGGACAATTGGAGGGTGAACTCAAAGTCGGCGGCTGGATGAAGCTTCCAGCCAGCGCGGATTATATTTTCAGCGATGCCGAGGACATGTGGAAACGGGCCGCACAGGCCGTCGGTGAAAAGGTCACACGTCCGCTGATCGCCAAGTCTGGCATCCCCGCCAGCCCGACCTTCAATTGAGGCATCTTCGCGGCCTCGGTTTTTCAAAAAGCCATTCTTTCGTGGCTTAATCGCTTACCTCAATGCTACCTATTCTCTCTGCATTTGGCACTCCGCCCAAAAAAACGACCAATTCGTGAACGTTTTGAACGTTTTTCTTGTTGACTCCGACCGCGCACTGCGATATAACCAACATGAACGCTTTGAACGTTTTTTGAATCGGGAGGCGAGCCCAATGATTTGGTGTCTCGCGAACGGTCAACCGGAGCCGTCGCTCCCCCTCAACTGGCGGGAACATCGCAGGGGGGGGCGACGCTGACGGATTTGCGGGCAATTTGAAACCTGGAAAGGTAAGGAAGCAATGACGACAACGACCCTACGAAAGAAATTGTCCAAGAGATCGAGGACTCAGCAACATGACAAAGGCGGATTTCCCGTGCATTTGGACTCGGCCGTCCTGAAAAGGCGGGCGAGACAGCTACTGGATTCCGAAATCGACTTCATCGGGAATCGCGAATTTTCTGATCCATCCGCTCAGGATTCCATCATGGATGCGTCCAGCGGAAATGGGGGGCAGTTATCCGGTAAGGCGAAGCTGCCAAAGGATCTGCCGGGGCACTTGGCTCGGTTGTGTGAATCGGCATTGTTGACGGCCGAGGAGGAACGCAGCCTGTTTCGCCGGATGAATTACTTGAAGTTCCGAGCGAACGCCATTCGATCCCGTCTGGATCCCGCGGATCCCGATGGGGCGGCCATCGACGAGATCGAGCACTTCTTGGCTCAGGCGAACGAGGTGCGTGATCGCATCATCCAGGCGAACATGCGGCTGGTGATCTCCATTATCAAAAAATTTGTGACGCCCAAGCACTCGTTCGATGACTTGTTGAGCGATGGAATCGTTTCGCTGATGCAGGCGGTCGACAAATTCGACTACGACAAAGGATTTCGTTTCAGCACCTACGCCTATCGAGCCATCGCCAGAAACGCCTATCGGTCGATTACCGAACGGCAAAAAGAGGAAGGTCGTTTTGATGCAGCGGTCGGAGATGATCTGGCCAGTGTTCCCGAGCAGGATCGAGCATCGGCTCTGGACGAAAAGGAATGGATGACGCTGCGATCAGCGATGCTGGAGATGATGGATCATCTGGATCGTCGCGAGCGGTTTATTCTGCGGGGTCGTTTCGCCTTGGGCGCACATCGCAAGGTTCGTACGTTTCAGTGCCTGGCGGATAAATTGGGGGTTTCGAAGGAACGCGTCCGCCAATTGGAGCAACGAGCGATCGCCAAGATGAAGGCCATGGTCGAGAGCATGCGGGGTGAGGCTCACGACCCAGTCGGAGCTTTGATCTA
>REEF01000138.1 GCA_007695205.1 Planctomycetaceae bacterium | reverse complement strand
GAGACGGCAGACGCGTGGCGTTGGGGTAGTCTCTGGCGGCGAGTTCACGGGGTCCGCACACCACTGCTCAGCGGCTGGCCGCTGGCGGAACCGCGAAACTGGCTGGACCTTGTCAATCAGCCTCAAACCGAAGCCGAAGTAAACGCCATTCGCCGCAGCATCCTGCGCGGCTGCCCCTTTGGGAACGGCGCTTGGGTGCAACGCACAGCGGCATCACTGGGTCTGGAGTCCACGCTTCGTCCACGCGGCCGACCTAAGGTCGTCAAAGAATGAGCGGGCCGGTAAATTACCCAATTTATGCTCCTGACCCCTTTATGCCACCCCTATTGGCAGTATCGTCGGAGCGGATCGGAAGCGCGAGCAAGGTTCCCAGAGAACCATCGTTGCCACGGAAAAGAATTTCGCAAAAAGTATCGATTCTCCCTTGACAGGGCGTTCTTGCGGCTTAACAATCAAGAGCAAGTGATATTGATTCTCAATGTCGTCTATTTGTTTGACGGATATCAAAACCTGGATGTTTGCTTAAGGGGTTTTCGGGTGACTGCGAGTGCTGATTGCTGTGATCGGGTCAAGAAGCTTCACAACCAGGGTGAGTTCGAAGCGGCGGCGCATGTGGCCGCAGTGGCTTTGGGGGAACACCCTAACAACGCCCGACTGTGGGAACTGTTGGGGATTGCCTGCCATGCCATGAAGGATTTCGAGGCGGCGACTCGGGCTCTGGAAACGGCGACCATGTTGGCTCCGCTTTCGCTGTCCGCCCAGGTGGCTCTGGCAGGCTGTTATCTCGTATCGGGGCACGGCGAGGTGGCTCGGTCGATGTACGAACATCTGGTCTCGGTTCGCGATCGCTTGAGCACTCAATTGCTCCGCATGGTGGTGGCCGGCCTGTCGCGATTGCACGAACCGCATTTGGCGTTGGAGGTTGCCCGCCAATGGGCGCGGCGCGAGCCGGACGACGAGGGCGCCGTGCACACGGTCGCCCATTACATGCGTTTGGTGGACTATCCTCCCGAACTGATCCTGCCGGTGGCCCACCACGCGTTTCAGCTCGCTCCGCATCGTGTCCGCAATCGCGTCGCGTTGGCGCTGCTGCACCATCAGTGCGGCGACGTGTTGGAGGCTTATCGGCTGGTCACCGCCATCGGCACGGACCAATTGATTGCCGCTTGCTGTCCCGCTCGTTTGTTGGGGTTGGGTTCGCTGTTTAACGCGATGGGCGACACGGTGCGCCGCGAAGCCTGCCGAGCGCGGCGGGCGGAAGTCTCCAGCAGTCGGCCCGACCGGCAGCGGATGATGTAATGCATTCACGAAGAGAAAAGTCGTCTTGGATCGAACCAATCGCGAATAAGGAGTCCCGCTGGACCTCGTGACGAGGTCCGCACCCAACGCACCCGAACATGTTTGTTGTCCGTTTTGCCAGCCAGCACGCCGCGGCCTTCTCCTGTCGCAAGCCAGCTAGCCAGCTCCTTCGTTTTTTCAACCTTCTTGGCCGCCCTATCGTGGACGTTCGACGAACGCCCTTCGAGCGGCACCAAGATATCTTTCAGGAGCGTTTCCCATGCGAAAGAGAAGAGCTGCGTTTACTTTGGTCGAACTGCTGGTCGTGATCGCCATCATCGGCATCCTGGTGGCCCTGTTGCTGCCGGCGGTCCAAGCGGCGCGCGAGGCGGCGCGCCGGACGCAATGCGCGAACAACTTCAAGCAGGCCGCGCTGGCGCTGCATAACTATCACTCGACGTTCCAGCGGTTCCCCGGGATCGGGCTCAGCTCGGCCACCGCGTTCTCGATCCAGGCCCAGATCCTGCCTTATGCCGAGCAGCAGAATCTGGTGGACCTGATCGATTTCCAGTCGCCGATCTACACCGGGGGTGGGCACGCTGGCCCGGCGACGATCCATCCCAATAACGAGCAGGCTGCCCGGCACTTGGTGCCCATGTTCCGCTGCCCCAGCGATGGGCAGGAGGATCTGTTTACCGAATTCGACTGCAATGCTGCACTAGGCCAAGCTTACCGAGGTACGAACCTGGTGGTCTCTACCGGTTCGGGGCGCGACGGGAACTGGCGGATCAGCAACCGCACCGACGGGCTGTTCTATTACGGATCAGCCTCTCGATTCGCCGACATGACCGACGGAACCAGCAACGTGGTGGTCTTTTCCGAGACGCTGCTGGGCAACGGAATCTCCCGGGGAACAGAGCCTCCGGCCCGCCCGCACGAGATGGTGGCTTTTCAAAGCTCCAGTGCACCCAACCCAAACATGTGGGCCATCACGGCGAACCCCAGTTATTGGCAGGGGTACCGTGGCTACGCCTGGATTCTGGGGAAACAATACGGGACCACCTTCTCCACTTACAGCACACCGAATCCACGGCACCCGGACGCCGCCTGGATGGCGTTCGGTTGGTTTTCCGCGCGCAGCTTTCATCCCGGCGGGGTCAATGTGGGCCTGGGCGACGGGAGCGTCCGCTTCGTAAGCGACACGATCGACCGGATTACCTGGCACAACTTGGGCAGCATTGCCGACGGCCAGGTGCTCGGTGATTACTAACACCCATCAGCCGAACGCGCAAACGCCGGGCCAAGCCAGTACTGGGCCATGTATACGGGACGCTTCGCCCCACAAGGCCCGGCTGGCGCCGGCGGTCGATCCGGGCAGACGTGATTCGTTGATAATGAGCAAGAGCAGAAGAGAAAAATGATGATCCATGAGACAACGTTCCGGCCAGTCCCTCGGGACCATGCCGGGAAAGACGTCGGACCAGCGGCCTGCGGTTGGCAACCGATTGTTTGCCGACCGACCCCTTGGTTCCTGCCGTTGACCGCTGTGGTGGTAGTGGCATCGGTGTCGGCCTGCGGCGGTTCGACACCCAACCGCGGGCCGCGGGTCGCCGTACACGGTGCGGTCACCCTTGATGGCCGACCTCTTCAGGCCGCCGTGATCGCCTTTCACTGCGGAGATGCCGAGCATGAGGTGATCGTGACCGCTGAGGTCGAAAATGGCCGCTACGCGATCGAGGCGAGCGATGGCCCCTGGGCGGGGCAAGTTCGCGTCGCCTTTCATCCGAAGAGCATCCCCGAGGAGCAGTTCGATGCGGCAATGGAAGAAGCCGCACGGCGCAGAAGGCCGCCTAAGCTGACCGTGATGGAAATCCCACCGCATTACGGCAGCCAGCCGGCGTGGACAATCCAGTTGACAGAAGGTGACGACAATCAGTTCGATTTCGATTTGACGACCGGCCGATAAGGCTGCTTCGAAGGTTCGTCGAATCGATCATTCGCTATAGAAAGGAAGATGCCATGTGCATGATTTATCGTTGGTGGATCGGGTACGTTGTGTTTAGGATCGGCAAAGAAATAACTGTCGGATTTCGTTTGGTGGTACCCAGCGCGAACG
>REEF01000937.1 GCA_007695205.1 Planctomycetaceae bacterium | reverse complement strand
GTGCTGAGTACTGGCGTCAGACAGCGTTCGGCGATATCTTGACGGTCGTTGGTTTCGGATTCCTTCCTTAACTGCTTGCGGGAGTCGGCGATGGTCAGTTCGGTGCTTTCTTTTTGGTGTTCGGCCCTGGTAACCCTCGCTGCTGCCGATCTGCCGGCGGATTTCGCGCTGTCGGATGCTCCAGGACCCAATATTGGGCAAACGGCGACCGACCAAAAACCAGCAGACGACTTCCGATCGGGCGAGCCTGTTATCACAACCACGTATTTCTACTGGTATGACATCGAAACCAAAGCCCACATCGTCAATCCCGACGGCAGCGATGCCTTAACAGATCATCCACCCACGATGGAAGGCTTCAGTTACAAAAACGTCCAATGGCACGCCTCGGAGTTGCTGGACATGATCCAGGCAGGGATCGATGTGGTGTTACCTGTATACTGGGGAAATCCCGCTGGGGGCTTTGAGTTCAGCGATGCTGGTCTGCCGCCATTGATCGAGGCTCGTCGACAATTGATCGCCCGGGGAAAGAATCCTCCCAAGATCGGCTTGTTTTACGATACGAGCACGCTGCAGCACAACGCGGGCCGCTATCATGTGGACTTGACCAAAGAAGCGGGACGCCTGTGGTTTTATGGGACGATCCGGAACTTCTTTTCGCAAATCCCGCCAGAACACCGCGCGACGATCGACGGTCGACCACTGGTGTTCTTGTACGCTTCCGCGTTCGCCAAGTCGGTGGACGATCGCTTGTTCCCGGCGACTCGCGACATGTTCCGCCGCGATTTTGGAACCGACCTGTACTTGGTCAAGATGGAAGGTTGGCCGGGCCAGGCAGACAGTGTTTACCAATGGGGTGCTGCCTTGCGGCCTCAATTGTTGGAAACGGCGGGGATCGGGCCTGGCTACGACCATTCGGCCGTTCCAGGGCGAACTCCGCTGGTACGCCCACGCGACGAAGGGCGGTTTTACGAGTTCAGTTGGCAACGGCTGTTGACGATGGACCCGGAAACTCGACCCTGGCTGGTACACCTGGAGACGTGGAACGAGTATCACGAAGGCAGCCAGATCTGCGAAACGATAGAATACGGTCGCCAATACATCGAGGCGACGCGAAAGTTCACCGATCTGTTTCGCAAAGGCGTCCGATGGCAGCCCGCCGATCTGCAGGACGGCCGCCACGCAGTGCAAGCGACACCCCAGAGCTCCGACGGTCTGTCGATCATGCCGCAAACCGCCGGGGATGGCCCCGTCGAAGAACGCGAGCTTGCAGGGCGCATGGCATGGAAAACCGTCCCAAACAAGTACTCGCCGACCACCCGCTACATGTACTTTGATGTCGAAGACTACTTCTTCTTCGACGGCGACGCTTCGTTCGACGTCACCATCGACTATCTGGATTGGGGGCCGCAAGGGTTTCTGATCGAGTATGATTCCAGTGACCCGCAGTTAGATGGTTTGGCCCAGCAGTTTCGCAGCGGTCCACAACAGCCGATTTCCGGCAGTGGAAACTGGCAGCAGGTAACGATGCGGATCGATCGCGCTCGATTCGCGGGACGTTCCAACGGTGCCGATTTTCGGTTGACGGCCCTGCAGGGGAATCTAGTAGTATCTCGAGTGGTGGTACGACGGATTGCTGGTCCTTCGCAAGACCACCCATGATCGATTCGAAGGTCGGCGATGATTTTCAGCAAGACACGGCGATCTCGAAAATCTCGTAAGCGAGGCAGTCGTTGCGCGACCAATCGACGACCGCTTCGGATCGAGCCGCTGGAGGATCGTCGCTTGCTGGCGGTAGGATGGGGTGACTTAGAAGACACTTCCTGGCGGGAACGGATCGTCGAGCCGGACCAGGCAGTTCGACTGGATCAACCATCACGAACGGTGATCCAGTGGATCGATCACACGTTTTACCGCTGGTCCGAGTACGAGGTAGGCGTCGACGGCAACTATTTCGTCGCGCTGGAAGCTCCCCAAAGCCAATTACTGCCTCGCGAGCAAGCGATCGAGCTGCTCAGCGCCTCGCAGCAATGGATGTTGTCGGCGCCCGTTCTGGATCCTACGGCAGAAGAGCGTCTGGAAGCTGACTGGCTCTCGCACATTCAAGCGATCGACCACAACTGGGTGGACGAATCGGAAGAATTTCCGCTCGACTACCTACCCGCATCCGGCGGTCTGTCGGGCGAGGACGATCCGCTGGCAGGTTCCTCGAATAACACGCCCGATCTTGTGGCAGACACCACCATTTTTCCATTCCATACGGTCGGCTACCAACAGCAACGGTTCGGCGACGCTCAGTACCGCTGTACGTCGATCATCGTGTCGCCTCACACCGCGTTGACCAGCGCGCATTGCGTATACCATGCCGATCGGGACGGTTACGCCACCAGCGTCCAGATCTCGCCCGGTCAATACCAAGAGTTCGGGGCGGGTGCGATTGTCCGGCCCTTCGGTCGAATCACGGCCAGCGGTTGGGAGACCAACGACCAGTACATCCAAGCGGGCTCGGGTTATACCACGACGCATACACGACACGATTACGCGGCCGTGTTTTACGAACCTTCCATGGCTTCGATCGGGTTGACGACCTACGTGCCGTTACAGTTCAACTACGACCCACCGACTTCTCCGGCCGAGATCGTCTACCCGACCGGTTATCCGTTCGAAGTGGACGGCGCTGGAACCAGCACGATGTGGGAGATGCCCGGTCCGGTCACGCGGGTCGAGGATCTTCGTCTGCTCTATGACGCGGAAACAGCGTCGGGCTCCAGCGGCAGTCCGGTCTGGAGCCGCGCGTCAGGGCAGCCTCGCGTGATCGGCCTGCACGGCTTTAATCTGTCCTCATCCGGTCTGAGCGGAGCAACCCGGTTGACCTCCTCCAACCAAACGCTGATCGAACAGTGGCTGCAATGGATCCCGGATGCTGCCATCGATTTCCACTGGGACCCGATCGAGGACCAGTCGGTGGGCAGTGCATTTCCGGTGACCATCACGGCTCGGGATAGCCAGGGAACAACCGTCACCAGCTTTACCGATACGGTCGATCTGGCTGGTTTCGCATCGATTGCTGAGCCCGGCGAAATCAGCATCGGCCAGGGCGATGAATCCTTTCGACACCCGTTTCGTACTCGTTGGCATGACAGCCGTACGCAAGTGATCTACCTGCAAAGCGAAGTTGGCCAGGCGGCAACGATCAGCGGATTGGCGCTGGATGTGGTGACGATCCCCGGCCAGGAACTGAACGACTGGACGATCCGCATGAAGCACACGTCGCTGGACAGCTACGCAACCGCCTCGCTGGACGCCACGGATTGGGTGACCGTTTATCAGGCAAAAGAACCGCGTGGTTCGACCGGTTGGCGATTTTTCGAATTCACCACGCCGTTCGAATACAACGGCATGGATAACTTGATGATCGACTTTAGCCACAACAACCGTTCATGGACTAGCGATGGTGGGGTCCGTGCCACCGATACGGGAACGGCTCGCTCGGCACTCGCCTATTCGGATAGCAATCATGGCGATCCCTTGACCTGGTCGGGTACTACTTGGCCGAACGTTTCCGCAGACAACCGGATACCCAATATCCGGTTGACATTCGCTTCGACATCGATTCCTGTATCGATCGCTCCGACGGTTACCGGCGAATTCATCGACGGCGTCTGGGCAGGTTCGGTCACCGTGAACGAACCGGCCGAACAGATGTTTCTGCGTGCTGACGGGCGCAACGGGCGAATCGCTAGCAGCAACCTGTTTCCGGTGACTTCGGTGGCGATCCCAACCGTGGTTCATTCCTTTCAGCGACAGGATCCTGCGACCAGCCCCACCAATGCGGACGTGCTGGTGTTCCGCGTGACGTTCAGCGGCGCCGTCCAGGACGTGGATGGACTGGATTTTGTTGTCCAGGGTGCGACAACAGCGACGGTGACGGATGTGGTCGTGATCGGTGATGCCGTTTACGACGTGACGGTCTCGGGGGGCGATCTGGCTGGTTTCAACGGGGGTGTCGGTTTGGCGCTGGCACCTGACTTTACGATCGTGGACCTTGCTGGTAATCGGTTGATGGAAGGCCCACCAGAAATCGATGAGAGCTATCTATTGGATAACGAGCCACCCGTGATCAACTCGGTCGACGCCTCGGATGTGGTTCAATGGCAAACGGGCCAGGTCGACTATTGGTTTACCATCGACTACTCAGACAACGTGGCCATCGACGTGGCCAGTCTGGCGGATGGCCAGGTGACGGTCTCGGGGCCAGGTGACTTCTATCAGCAAGCTCAGTTCCTCTTGGTCGATCCCGAGGACGATGGGACGCCGCGTACCGTCAGCTATCGGATCACGCCGCCGGGCGGCTCCTGGGATGCATCCGATCGTGGCCACTACACGATCGCGTTAAATGCCGATCAGGTCCTGGACACGGCTGGCAATGCAGTCCAGGCAGATGCTTCGTTGGCCTCGTTTCAAGTCCATATTCGACCAGAGATCGAGCATACGCCGATCCAATTAAGGCCGACGGTTATCTTCCTGCCGCATCAACAGACCGTGGTGATCGACAACCCTACCGACCAGACAGTGATGGTTCTAGCCGACTCGTTGGACGATCCCTTTGCCATCGCATTGCTGGACGACGGCGACGATTCGTGGACCATTCCTGCCGGACAGCAGCGATCGTTCCTGGTAACTTTCGCGCCGGACACTGCAGGGCTTTACGAATCGGCCTTGTCGATGCTCGGCGAATCCACGCTGCTGGTCTCGGCCGTCACCGGCTGGGGTGTCCAGGATTGGCAGAATCCCGTCAATCGTTTCGACGTCGACGGCGATGGCACGGTGACACCGTCGGACGTGTTGATGTTGATCAACGAGATCAATTTCGGCAATCGAGGCCGGCTGCCGGTACGGACCGCCGAGCAGCCTGGCGCGGCCTGGTTTCCGGATGTCAGCGGCGATGGTTTGCTGATTCCCCTGGACGTTTTGATGGTCGTGCATCATCTGAACCATTCGGCGGCGATCGATGATCGTGGCGAGGGGCAAGCGGCTTCATTCGCTTCGGATCGGCACGAGGGATGGGATGGTGCGGGGTCGTTGAACGATTCCTTTCCGCCACGGAGCCCCACAGGTGCTTCGCAGCCCGTCGATCAGCCGCCGCGACGATGGCCGGACCTTCGGCACAGCCAACTTGATCTTCGAACCATCCGCGCGGCATTTGCTGATCCTGATTCCTTATTCTCCCCTGCGATTGAGATGGATGAACACTGTTCGGACCGCTTGTTTGCAGAAACCAAGGGTTTCCTCAAGCCCATCGGCGCGTTTATACTGCAGGAATGAGTGGCCGCCAAAATGCGGATAGCCATCAGTGGATTCTGAGAGAGGGGGGGGTAACGATGAGACCCAACGCAGGGCTCCGAAGTTTTGATCACCATCAGACGAAAATGTGTCGAGGGCGACGCACGGCAGGACCACGTCTGCTGCCGCTGATCGCTTGTGGCTGGTTGTTGACCGGCTGTGTCGGGCACCCGCCAGCCGCTGTCGACGCGGGCGAGCGGGTCGAGGTGCGGATGATCGAGCCGGTGGGAGAGGGGGCGACCCAACAGTGGCCGCAGTGGCGGGGACCGTCGCGGCAGAGTGTGGTCGATTCGGCGGGCTACCCCGATCGTTGGTCGCACGAAGAAAACGTGGTGTGGCGATCGGAAGTGCCGGGCCGAGGTCACAGTTCGCCCATCGTCTGGGATGATCGCATCTTTTTGACGACGGCATACGACCAGTATCTGGACGAGCCCATCCAGCAGATTCTCGGTCAGCAGGGCGACCGCGTATTCTTGGATAACGACGACCGAGTGCGGTCGGTGCTCTGTTTTCGGCGCGACGATGGGCAACTGTTATGGGAGACCTTTGTGCCGCAGCGAGCCGAACCCGAAGAGGGCTGGCCCAAGAGCAGTTACGCGTCGAGTACGCCGGTCACCGACGGGCAACGTGTTTACGCCTATTTCGGTAACCATGGGCTACTGGCCGTCGATTTTGATGGAAACGTCGTCTGGCACCAGGATTTGGGCTCGATTCGCAACGTATCCCGTGGCACGGCTTGCTCGCCTTTGCTTTACGAAAACCTCGTGATCCTCTTCCAGGATCATGGCGGGCCGGACGGGTCGTTCATCGCCGCGTTTGACCGAGAATCGGGCCAGCAGGTGTGGCGCACCGAGCGAAGTGCCAGGGTGGGATGGAGTTCTCCGATCGCGGTTCGCGCGGTGAACCAAGCCGGTACGGCTCGGGACAAAATCGTCACCAGCAGCCAGATGCAAGTCCAGGCCTATGACCCTCTGACCGGTGCGTTGCTCTGGAATTGTGACGGTTTGACCGCAGAAGTGGTCCCCTCGCCTGTGGTGGGGGAAGGGCTGATCTTCGCCTCGTCCGGCCGCCAAGGCCCCACCTTGGCCATTCGACCAGGCGGCTCGGGCGATGTGACCGGCGACCGTTTGGTGTGGCGAGAAACGCGAGGATCGCCGTTTGTGCCTTCCCCGTTGCTGTACCAGGGCTACCTGTACACGCTGAACGATATGATCCGAGTCCTGACGTGTCACGATGCGGCGACCGGCGAGATGATGTATCGAGAGCGATTGGAGGGCGAGGCGGTCGGGCATGGGATCTCGTCGTCGCCGATCGGCGTGGATGGTAAAGTCTTCATCACCGTCGATGACGGGCAGACGCTGGTGGTGCGAGCGGGCCCCGAATTCGAACTGCTGCACGTCAATCAGCTAGACAGCTACGTGTTCGCCTCGCCCGCCCTGCTGGACGGCCGCTGGTACTTTCGCACCTATCGACATCTGCTGTGCATCGGCCAACCGCCCTAAGCGGCGGTAACAAAACGGTTCGGCGCGGGTCTCTGACCCCGCCGAAACCGCCGACCGAAGGTCTCCAAGGAATTGGTCCAAAATTTGGTAACCAATTATAAACGAAGACAGGACGGAACGAATTCCGTCCTGCTTCGCGGAGACATGGCTGCGTTATCGGCCGGCAACGGCGATCAGTTGCTCAGCGCGTTTTCGGTCGATTCACTGGGGTCGTTGGAGGCGGGAAGTTCGACCAGGTCATTGGCGTCTGCCAATTGTTCCGGTTCGGCCGTGCCGTAAGGATCTTGGACGGGGATCAAGCCCGTCAGCAGGTCCTTATTCAGAACGCGATCGTGGATGGGCGGATCGATCACCGGCCATTTTTGACGCATTTCGTCAGAGACCGAATCGCGCCAGATCGCCAAAACTTCATCGATATCCAGGTGGGGGTTCCCGCGTTCGTTTCCCGGCTCGCGGCCCGGTTTTGGGCGTAGCGGCATCCAGAGCAAGGCGATCCGAGAACTATCGCGATAGAACGATCCGCCGATGATCCGCCCCTCGCTGTCCAGGTTCAACACGTAGTGGAATTGTCGGGTGCGAGAATACCGCGGACTCTGCTGATACTCCCGATTGGTATCGCGAGCGCTGACCAGATTCATCCTGACCACCACTTCGCGATCCGAGCGACGGGCCGACGAGATGGCGTAGCCGTAGATCGGATAATTCCATCGTTCTCGGCCCGGGTCCGCGTCCATGCCGATCGGATGCCCGCCGCGTCCCAACCAGTTGGTGATCACCGCGTGGAACAGGCCTGCGTTCATCCTGTACCCGCCGTAGGCCAGGTGGAGGATCTCGTTGTAGATATAGATTTCGGCCAACAAGCCCTTGATGTCGGCAGGAGTGAAAACCACACCGTTGCGAGTCACGTTGTTCTGTGGTTCGGCGTGGCGGATGGCGGCGGCGGCCCAGCCGTTGCAGTGCCCGTGCCAATGCGGTGTCTGCATCACGGTGGTCTGTCGCATGCCAAACAGGCCGCCACGTTGAGTGGTCGGTTTGTCATAAGCGGAATTATCCCATCGTTCCCAGGCGGTTGCCGGGAACTGCCCGCCATGGAATGCTCGGTCGTACTTCTGCATCATCACGACCGTCCCGCCGGATCGATCCGGATAGATGTACCCTGAGTAGGGAACGCGGTACTCGGGAACGGTCCCTTGGGTGGGCAGCTCGTCAAAGCGCCACTCGAACTCGGTCCCCCAGTACCTTTCGAAGAATTCGTTCTGTTCTTCGACGTTCTGCTGGGGGATCGTTGCTCCTGCAGCGTTCCAAACACCCAGCAGTGCCAAAAGAATCGTCGCGCACATTTTGGACTCCAATCAAGTGAGATCTAGTGGGGCGGAGGAAAGGCAGGCTGTCCAAGCTGACGTTCAACCATAACACTTGATCGGAGCTCGTCAAAGGAATCGAAGAAAAACCGGTACCAGAGCCGGCTGGATGCGGACGGTGGTACGACCTTTTCGCTTCAGATCTTCTTTTTCGATCGCATCACCCATCATCGAACGATTTCATCGCATCTTCCCGAGTTTTGTAAACTTCGAACAGGGTGTTCAAGCCCGTGATGCGAAACGTCTCGTCGACCGCGTCGCTTACCGCACACAGCTTCAGCGAAAACCCATGCTCACCTCGCCTTTTGCGGAATCGGACCAGCATGCCCAAGGCCGCCGACGCCACAAAGGCAACGCGATGCAGGTCCAGGACGAGCTTCGGTTCCTTTTCCTCCAGGATCTCGAGAATCTCGTGCTGCACTCCTTGCAGGCTCAGGTCATCCACCAAACGTTCCCGATCGATGGTCACAAACAGGACGCCGTCTTTCTGTTCTTTGATGATGCTCGACATGTCGAACTGCTCCTTAGTAGGGGGTCAGCTTCTTCTTTTGGTTCAGAACTCCAAGTCGGAAAAGATCTCGGAATCCTCGTTTTCCTGGAAAACGTGGGGGCCGTCAAAATCTTGATTGGGCTCGGCATCAGCGGCTGGTGGTGCGGCGAACCAGGCTTCGGTCTCGTCCACACCCCGTTTGGGACGCTCGACCTCCAGCAGGTATTTGCCTTGGGCGATCCGGGATTCCCACTCAACCAGCTCTTCTTCGCTAAGCCCATAAGCCTTTTCGATGGTTGTCGAAGCTTCGACACCGACATCGGGCAGTGCCGCCTTGACACTCAGTCGGCCGTTGGCGGCGTAGAAGAACTGGACGATCACGGGTGTTTTGGCGGGTAAACGCGGGGGCAAGTCGCTGACGATGCACTTTCCGATCGGGGTGGCATTCTTTCCGCTGTCATCGCCGCCTTCGACCACATGGATCACCACGCGCTGTTGATTGACGCGATGGGTGACAAAGCGGCTGCGACTGCGAGCGGGCAGGGTCGTATTGCGAGGGATCATGGTGCGTCGCCGTTTCATGCCCGTTTCTTTTTCCAGCCCGAGAACTCCCAGATCGTGCGAGTTGACATTCTTCACCGCCAGATTGCGATCCGCCGCACGGCCTCCCCGCTGAAGAAATCCAGCATACAGAGCCGCACCGTGCGCGACGGCCTCGTCGGGCGAAATCGAGCGGTCGACGCTCATCCCGGACTGCTGTTCCAATTCCGCCGCGATCATGGGCATCCGGGTCGAACCACCGACCAGCAGGATGCGGGTGATCTCCGCCCAACTGCTTCTCGCGTCCCGCAACAGCTTGTCGGCCGTAAAAATCGTTCGCTGGACCAGATCCGCGGTCAGCGATTCGAATTCTTCGCGACTCAGCGCGACCTGGATACGCCGTCCCTGGTGCGCAAAACGCACCGTCAAATTGCTGCGGGTGCTCAGCCCCCGCTTGGCCTCTTCCGCTTCGCGCATCAACGCCTGATGAGCGGCGGCATCCTCTCGCGGGTCGATACGATGTTTTTCCAGGAACGCTTCCGCCAGGAATTGAACGATGCGTTGATCCCAGTCGATCCCACCCAGTTGCGAGTCGCCGTCGGTGGCCAATGCGGTGTAGGCGCTGCCCTCGATCTTCATCAGGGTGACATCAAACGTCCCGCCTCCCAAATCATAGACCAGGATCGTCTCGGGCTCGCGCACTAGGCCGTCCTTGGTTACAAACCCCGCTTGGACTCCGTAAGCGATCGCGGCGGCGGTCGGTTCGTTGATGATGTCCAGCACCTTCAGGCCGGCCAGTCGCCCAGCGTCCATGACGGCCTTGCGTTTCGGTTCATTGAAAAAAGCGGGAACCGTGATCACCCCTTCCTCGACCTGATCCAGCTTGATGGCGGCGTCGTCTTTCAGCTTCCGCAGCACAGCCGCCAAAATCACTTCCGGCGGCAGGTGTTGTCCGCGAATCGGACGATGGTACAGCGGCTTGCCAACATCCCGCTTGGCGAACATGGCCACCGCTTCGGGCTCGTAGGAAGCCGCCTTGATCGCCTCGCGTCCCACCACCGCTTCGCCATAGTCAAAGAATACAGCGCTGGGTGTGACCAAGTCACCTTCCAGATTGGCGATCGTCTGCGGCATCCCATTCCGATCCAGATAGGCGAATGCGGAAAATGTGGTGCCCAGATCGATCCCGATTGCGTTTTGCGATGCCATGCCTGCTTTCCTCGACCGGGTTCTGGCCCCGTCCTACTTCTCGTCCAATCTCTTCCGCGTCTGCGTTGTCATTCGCCCACGGCTCGAACCTCGTCCAACCTCCATTGAGCTTCCCCGAACCAGCGGTCGATGCTTCGGAGCAGGGTGAGTTGGACTCGGAGGGCTTGCCCGTTCTGGTCGGCAGGTTCTACCTCGAACTGCTGGGTGATCCGATCGAAAGGTCCACCGAAGGCGCGTTCATGATCCGATCGCACGTCATGGATCCAGCGAACCGTGGCTTCCGGTCCCATCTCGGCCAATTGGGTAACCGGCGACTGCCTGGCGAAATCTCGAAAACTGCGATTGGCTTCCGTGTTATCCCGATAATAGGCGACCAGATCGGTACCAGGCGACTGCCGCTCGTCCTGCGTCATCTTCAGCTGGTGGGCGGCGTGCAAATCACCCTCCAGCACCGTGCGCAGCCAGCGCTGGCCGTACGCTTCCGCCTGACGGTACAGCAGTCGCTCGCGAGTCACGTGGTTGCTGATGGCCCAAGACCCGAACAACAGACTCAGCAGCAACCCGGCTATCGCCGCAGGTTTGCCGATTTTGCCTTGCGGGTCTCGAGCGATGGAGACCAGGGCCGCGATCGCGACGGCAATCCCGGCGATGGGTAGCAGCCACATGTAAGGGGCTGTCAGAGCCAAAGCTGCGGCAAGGCCCAACACTAGCGCGACGATCGATAATCCACTGATCGCGCGCGGCTCCTCGATAGGTTCCTCTCCTCGCATTCGAGGCATCGAGGCGTGACGATCGATTTCCGACATGGATCAAACCTCTACTTCATGACTCGCTGCAATTCATTCAACGAGGTGACGCCCCGCGCCACCAGCAGAATCCCTTCTTCCTGCAAACCTCGATGGCCGCCTTTCTTGGCCAGATTTCGCAGGATATCCAACTGAGGCTTCTTGACCAACGCTTCGCGCATGGCGTCGTTCACCTCCAATAGTTCAAAGATGCCCGTTCGACCGCGATAAAAGATCCCGTGGCATAGCGGACCCTCCAACTCGCAAATCGGGCAGGTTCCCGGCGGCAACGCCTTTCTTTTCTTCTTCCTCTCTTCCTCGGCCTCGGGCGGCGGCGGCTGCCATTCACGATACAAAGCTTGAACGCGTCCGGGAGGAATGCCCAGCTTTTGCAGCAGTTGCGGCGGCGGTGGGTACGGCTGTTTGCACGTATCGTTCAACTTGCGGATCAAGCGGACACACAACACGGCTCGGACCGCCTTGGCAAACTCCGGAGCCGACGCTTTCAACAAAAGCACCCGCAGCAGCGCTTCGACCGCGTCCTTGGCACGGACACCAGCGATGATCAACTTGGGCTCTCGCGCCGCGCTGGCCATTTGGCTCAACTTGTTGACCGTTTCGGCGTTGCACAGATCGGCGAGTGTCAGCACGTCAGGCTGCGTCAGCATGATCCGCTGCAGCATCTTGTCCGGCGTCTCGCCCGCAGCACGATCGAACAGGTGCATGTTGATGTTCTCGACATCCGTTTCGTGCTGCCCTTTGTCCTCGATCCCGATAAAATCGCGGAGCAGCCGGTCGGTTGAATTTAGGGCGACATTCCACGTGGTGGTGAACCCGCCGCCCGGCGGCGCCGCGATCAGCACGATCCCGCCTTCGGCACGCATGTGTTCCCGCAGCCGCTCCTGCATCTGCTCGCGCATGCCGATATCGTCCAGTGCCTTGAACTTTTTCGCCTTCTTCGGCTGGACCTCGACAATTACCCGCTCGCCCGTCTTCACCCCTTGAGCGGTGACTTTGCCCATGAATTTTGCCTTGGTGATCCGATGTTCCACCAGGAATTTGCCCTCCTGTCGCGCCCGGCGTTCTTCCGGCTTCATGCCACACAAGCGTTTGACAGCGACCAGCATGGCATCGCCGCTCTCGCGATCCCGAGCTTCGATACTGTGCCAGACGCCATCGATCAGAAAGCTGCCGGAAACCGCATCTCGACCGTAATCCAGCATGACCTTTTCGGCGTTCTTGATGATCGCGTCGTACACCAATTCCTTGAACATGGGCAGGGCTTCGTTTTGCCGAGCGGCGATTTCCCGCTGCTGGTTCTCTGCGGCACAACCGCTTTCCGCCTTGACATCGATCGGCGCTTCATCCGCCTCGCTTCTTTTATCTTTTCTCTTGAAGAAAATCATGTTCGTGAAATCCTTGCGAAAGCTTAAGGGTGCCGCGGCATCCGATGAGGCCGTGGGCTAGAGAATTCCGGGAGCCGTTGCATCGATGCCCTTGATGGCCATCTTCAGTGCATCGGGATTGGGCGCAACGGCGAAGGCCGTCGGCCGATCGATCAATTCCGCATCCAGCAGCAGCTTCAGGCTGCGTGTAAAATCCTGCATCCCCTCTTCCATGCCGATCCGGATGGCGTCGGGCAGTTTATGGTCCTGGCCGTCCAGAATCAGTTTCTGGATCGTCGGGTTGAAGAACATGATCTCCACCGCCGGCACCCGCGGGACGTCCGGCTTGATCGACTTCAAGAGCTTCTGCGAGACGATCCCCTTCATGTTGAACGCGATCGCGCTGCGGATGGCATTGTGCATCTCTTCGGGGAACAAATCCAAAATACGCCCGATCGTCGAAGAAGCGGTCGACGCGTGAATCGTTCCGTACACCAAGTGACCCGTCTCGGCGGCATGGATGGCCGTCATGAACGTTTCCTCGTCACGCATTTCACCGACCAGCATGACATCGGGGTCCTCGCGAACCGCGTGCTTCATCCCGATCGAAAAATCCTTGACGTCCTGGCCGATTTCGCGCTGGTTGATCAAACACTTCTCTTCGGTAAACACGAATTCGATCGGATCTTCCAGCGTGAGGATGTGCTTGCGGTACTTGCGGTTGACGTAGTTCAGCATCGAAGCGATCGTGGTCGATTTTCCCGAACCGGTGACCCCGGCCAGCAGCACCATCCCCTGGTCGTAATTGCAAAGCCGTTCCACGCCCGCCGGCAGGTACAAGCCCTCGAAGTCCGGGATGAAATTGTTGATGCGCCGCGCCACCAACCCGATCTTGCCCAATTGAGTCAGCATGTTGACGCGGAACCGCCAGTCGACGCCGTCCACTTCACACACGTAAGCAAAGTCGGCGCCGCCGTCCTCCTCGAAAATCCTCTTGTTCCGCTCGTTCATCATCGGCCACAGCAATCGTACCATCTCTTCCGAATCAATCGGAGGACGATTCAGCGGCCGAAGCTCGCCTTTGAACCGGATCATCGGCGGCCGTCCCACCTTCAAATGCAAGTCGCTTCCCTCGAATTTGACCAAAGCACGGAACAACTTGTCCACTTCCAACTCCGGCCGCTGGCCAGCCAGTTGCTCCAGGATCGCCGCATGTCCCTCGTCGATCGCTACGGTGTTCACGTTCGTTTCGTCGTGAGCTATCGCTGTCATCTAATCCAAACCTCCGCCGATGAGCCAATGATCGTTAAAGCCGTACGGGAATGCCCCGAGCAGCCATCACCTGTTTTGTTTCCCGAATCGAATACTCGCCGAAATGGAAAATGCTGGCGGCCAGAGCCGCGTCCGCTTTGCCGATCAGCACCGCGTCCGCCAAGTGCTCGGGCCGGCCCGCACCACCACTGGCGACCACCGGGATCGAGACCGCCTGGCTGACCGCTGCCGTGATCTCCAAGTCGTAACCGTCCTTGGTGCCGTCGCAGTCCATGCTGGTTAACACAATCTCCCCCGCACCCAACCGCTCGACCTCCCGAGCCCAAGCGACCGCCTCGAAGCCAGTGGGTATTCTACCTCCGTTGATGTGAACTTCCCACACCTCGTGCCCGTTCCGCTGGACCCGCTTCGGATCGATGTTGACCACAATGCACTGGCTGCCGAACCGCTTGGCTGCCTGCTGGACAAACCCAGGATCTCGGCACGCTGCCGAATTGATGGATACCTTGTCGCTGCCAGCATTCAATAACTCGCGAATGTCCTCGATGCTCCGGATGCCTCCGCCGATCGTCAACGGCATGAAGACCTGCTCGGCCGTTCGCCGAACCACATCGATCATGATGTCCCGCTGCTCGTGACTGGCCGTGATGTCCAGGAAGACCAGTTCATCAGCCCCCTCTTGTTCGTATCTTGATGCCACCTGAACAGGGTCCCCTGCATCGCGAAGATTCAGGAAATTGGTTCCTTTCACGACGCGACCTCGGTCGACGTCCAGGCACGGGATAACGCGTTTGGCAAGCATCGCGAGTCGATCTATGGAGCGGTAACAGGACAAACTGGAAAATCCTAAGTTATAGGCAAGCGTCGATGTGGTCAACGGTCCCGAACCGATTCCCACGGCCGACGGGCAGCTTTGCGACGAGCGGAACACCCCTTTTGATCGGTGTCTTCCGATTGTGACACCTGGACGTCCCCGTTTTTTGGCCCAGTTTGGGCGATCTGCCTGATTTTCCCGGCTGCAGGCGTCCGACTTCAGCTTCAGGGGCGTTTCAAGTTCCACCCCTAGCAGGAATTCCGCATGCCTCCACGCAAACTCAAGCCGAAACTCAAGCCGCTACGTCCTACGTTGGTCGGCGACGCTCCGATGCGGTGGACCGCCGCTTTCGTGGATTACCTGCGAAGCGAGTGCCATCTGGCAGACAATAGTGTCGAGGCGTACCAACGCGATGTTCGGCGATTCCAACAATGGCTGACGGCCACCCAGCAGGAGATCCCCACTCTGGGAATCCGCGAATTGTCGGATTTCGTGGGCTGGTTGCACCAGCAAAAACTGGCGCCCGCTTCGATCGCTCGGCATATCGTCACCGTCCGTATGTTCTTTCGCTATTTGCAGTTGGAAGGAATCCTGCAGGAGAATCTGGCCGAGTTGCTGGGCAGCCAGAAGCTGTGGCAACGGATTCCGGAAGTGCTCTCGCCCGGCATGGTCCAACGCTTCCTGGAATCCCCCCGACCTCGCGATACCTTCTACCACCGTGATAAAGCCCTGCTGGAACTGCTGTACGCGACCGGTTGTCGAGCTTCCGAGTTATCCAATCTGCGGTGCATAGACATGCACCTGAACGAAGGGTATTGTTTGTGTCATGGAAAAGGTGGCAAACAGCGGCTGACTCCGTTAGGCCGAGCGGCCAAGGAGGCGGTCCACAGTTACCAGGAGCATGAAAGACCTGCTCTTGCGGGATTGGCATCTCCATCACCCGAGTGGCTATTGCTGTCGCGGCGAGGCCGGCGGTTGCGGCGCGAGGCGATCTGGGAGCTGGTAAAAAAATATGCGCGTCGAGCTGGCATTCCAAGCTCGATCAGCCCGCATTCGCTGCGACATAGCTTTGCGACCCATCTTTTGGCGGGCGGAGCAGACCTGCGTCAGGTGCAAGAGATGCTGGGACACGCCAGCATACAAACCACCCAGATTTACACGCACGTCGATCAATCGCGACTGAAAAAAGTGCACCAAACCTTCCATCCTCGAGCTTGAACCACTGATGGCCCCACCCGCCCGTGCGAATCGCACGTCTGCTCGGCGGGCTACCTGGTCTCGGTATCTCGGGTATAATGGCGCTCCGTGGGACTTTGACCCAACGTTGCGTCGAAGTCCCTCGTAGGACGGATTGGCAATCCGTCCACCGCCAAGCGAAGTCCCTCGTAGGACGGATTGCCAATCCGTCCTACTTTTTGCCAGGGGACGGATTACCAATCCGTCCTACTTTTGATGCAACGACGGGGTTTGGTGAACGATAACCGGACCGGCCTTAAACTTCGAGGATATTCGTGAATCCCCCATCTTCCCATCTCGAATTGCCCGTGCTGGCTCGCCCCGATGCGGACCAACCCGTCCACCGCTTGCCTCGTTGGTTGAAACGCAAGGTGCCCAAGGGCAATGCGAACCATTTCACGGCGGGCCTGTTGGACGAATTGGGGCTCGAAACGGTCTGCGACAATGCCAAATGTCCGAATCGGATGGAGTGCTATTCGCAGAAAACCGCCACCTTTATGATCCTGGGAAACATTTGCACCCGGAGCTGCGGCTTTTGCGCTGTTTCCCGAGGCCGGCCCGAGCCGCCCGACGATGACGAACCGCAACGGCTCGCCCAAGCAGCCCAGCGGCTGGGGTTGAGGCATGTGGTGATCACATCGGTCACTCGCGATGACCTGCCCGACGGTGGTGCCGACCATTTTTATCGATGCGTATTGGCCGTCCGCGCCAAGACGGGAGCGACGGTCGAAGTGCTGACTCCTGATTTCATCGGAAAACCCGGCGCCGTGGATCGTGTGATCGAATCGGCTCCCGAGGTGTTCAACCACAACACCGAGACGGTTCCGCGACTGTACCGCCGAGTTCGAGGGCCGCAATCGGATTATCGCTGGACTCTGCAACTGCTGGAGCAGGTCAAATGCAGCCGCCCGCAGATCAAGACCAAAAGCGGCATGATGCTGGGGCTGGGGGAAACCCACGAGGAAGTCCTGGACACACTGGCCGATCTGCGTGACCGAGGGGTCGAGTACCTGACGCTGGGACAATATCTCCAACCCGACACGAAACGTTTTCTGCCCGTGGTGCGGTACCTGAAACCCGAGGAATTCACGCAGTTGGGCCAAGCCGCGCGACAGATGGGGTTCGTCAAGGTTTCCAGCGGACCGTTCGTACGCAGCAGTTACCACGCCCGCGAGATGGCGGAACCGATCGATTAGCCGTACGGGGTCGGGAGTCGTTTTCGGGCAACGATTATCCACATGGAA
>REEF01000139.1 GCA_007695205.1 Planctomycetaceae bacterium | reverse complement strand
GCACCGGAGCAACCTTTCACTTATCACGGCTACTACCGACATAACAATCGAGTCGTCTTCTGCTATCGAATCGGCGACGTGGAATACCTCGATTCGCCGTGGGTGATTGATGGAAAGTTCACTCGCGAAGTCGCACCTGTCACAGAACATTCGCTGCGTGGGTTCGTCGTGGGCGGACCGGCGCAGTGGCCACAGGTTTTGGAAACCAGAATCATCCCGGGGACCGCTCGTCCCTTTGCCATCGATACGATTGAACTGCCGACCGACAACCCGTGGAAGGCTTTGCTGTTTTGCAGTGGCCATGATTTCTTGGCCGATGGCAGTGCGCTGGTGTGCACGATGCAGGGCGATGTGTGGCACGTCACCGGCCTGGAATCGGGAATCGACAGCCCGGGGGTTGCGCGTTGGAAGCGTTTCGCTGCCGGCCTGCATCAGCCGTTGGGGTTGGTTGTGGCAACCGATGGCATCTACGTTCAATGCCGCGATCAATTGACACGCCTGACCGATGTCAACGGAGACGGCGAAGCCGATTTCTATGAGTGCTTCTGCAACGCCTTCAAGACCTCGCCCAATGGGCATGATTTCATCTGCGGTTTGGAGCGCGATCCGCAGCGATATTTTTATACCGCGTCCAGCAATCAAGGGCTGGTCCGCATGTCGCCTGACGGCCGCGGCGCTGATGTGATTGCCACCGGTTTTCGGAATCCGGGTGGGCTGGGAATCTGTCCCGACGGCAGCCTGACGGTGCCTAATTCTGAAGGTGAATGGACCCCTGCTTCGATGATCTGTTTAGTGCCTGGCGGGAAACACGCTGGCAGCCATTCGCGTGGGCACTTCGGTTCTGGCGGGCCGAGGAACGATCAACCTCCCGCGTTACCGTTGGCCTACCTGCCACGGGTCATGGACAATTCCAGTGGCGGCCAGACGGTGGTCCCGGCGGCGACGTGGGGGCCGATGCAGGGACAACTTCTGCATTTTTCATTCGGCATGGGAGACTGGTTTGCGGTCCTGCGCGACGAAGTGGACGGCCAAGTGCAGGGAGCAGTTTTGCCGATGGCGGGTGATTTTCGGTCGGGCGCTCACCGTGGTCGTTTCTCGACCCACGATCATCACTTGTACGTCAGCGGCCAGCAGGGGTGGGTCAGTTTTACTCCGGACGACGGATGTTTTCAGCGGGTTCGTTATACGGGTGATGCCTTTCAGATCGCTACCGGCTTTCACATCCACGAAAACGGCGTGCGAATCACGTTTGCTCAGCCGGTCGATCCCGCGCTGGTGACGAATGTCAACAACCACTTCGCGCAGTGCTGGAACTATCGTTACAGCGGTGCCTATGGATCACCCGAATACTCGCCGAGCCATCCGGGTGTTCAAGGGCATGACCCACTGCGAATCACCGGTGCCCACGTTTTGTCCGACGAACATTCGATCTTTGTGGAAATACCGGACCTACAGCCGGTCAATCAACTGCACCTGCGACTGCACGTCAACCCCGATGACGACTATGCGGTCTGCAATCCTGCTGGCAGCGGACATGATTTGTTTGTCACGGTGCATCGGCTGGATGCTGCTTTCCAGGGCGTTCCCGGCTTCAAGCCCGTCGCCAAAACCATCGCCGCTCACCCGATCTTGGCCGACCTGGCTTTGAACGCGGTGCGAGTTCCCAATCCGTGGCGCAAACCGGTTGAAGGAGCCCGGCGGGTCGAATTGCAGACAGCCGGGAACCTGACCTATGCGACGCGGGAGCTTCGGGCCAAAGCCAACGAGCCGCTTGCTTTGACTTTAGTCAACCCGGACGTCGTGCCGCACAACTGGGTGTTGGTTCGCCCCGGCGCGCTGCAGTCTGTCGGCGGACTGGCCAATCAATTGATCGCCAACCCCGAAGCGTTCGCTCGTCATTACATTCCCGAGTCCGCTGACGTCCTATGCTACACCGACGTCGTTGATCCCGGACAAAGTCAGACGATTTACATCCAGGCACCCAGCCAGCCAGGCCGCTATCCGTTCCTATGCACCTTTCCCGGCCACTGGATGGTCATGAACGGCGAATTGATCGTTCAATAGACCTTCGTGAGCTTGGGTGCGTAACCTTACGACGGACTGGAAATCCGTCGTACCACAGGGGCTCCTCTCGCCACGCGCGGCGGGCAAGCGTGAACGCAGTGAAATCGCTCAGTTAGTCGCCGACGCGTGTAACTCATTTCGTTCGCACGCTGGAGCGGACGATGAGGGTGCCGTCGATCAGGACTTTCTCTGCCGGGCGGCTGCGTTCTTCATTAAGGCGCGCGGCCAGCAGGTCGAAGGCTTGCCTGCCCATGTCGTGTTTCGACACAGAGATTGTCGTCAGCGGCGGGTCCATCATCGCGCTCAGCGGAAGATCGTCGAACCCGATCACCGAGACATCTTCGGACACACGGATACCAACCTCCTTCATGGCCTTTATCGCGCCATAGGCCATGATGTCGTTCGAGATGAACAGTGCCGGTGGAAGCTTGCCGCCGCCTGCCAGGTACTTCGCCATATCCCGATAAGCGCCATCGAAGGTGGTGTCGACCGGTAGGATGTCTGCCGCATTCACGTTGAGCCCAAATTGCTTCATCGCGTTGACGAACCCCCGTTCGCGCAAGCGAAAATTGGCCACTTTCGCGTTACCCTTGATGAACCCGATCTCGCGGTGTCCGTGCTCGACCAAATGCGAGATGGCGGTACCCGCGAGCGTCGCATGGATCGACTTGCGCTTCGTCAGACCGAGTCGGTGCCGATCATGAAAGAACTTCACGACTGGTTGATGGAGAAGCATGAGGACCTGCGAGTGCTTCCCAAGAGTCGGCTGGCGAAGGCGGTTCGTTATGCGCTGAACCAGTGGTACGAGTTATCGGTGTTCTTAGGTAACGGGGCGATCCCGTTCGACAACAACGAAACCGAGAATGCCCTTCGCAGCTTGACGATCGGACGCAAGAACTGGCTGTTTGTCGGTTCGAGTCGCGGCGGTGAAGTGGCAGCGATGATGTACAGCTTGGTATCGTCGGCAGCTCGCCACAACATTGACGTGTGGGCGTATGGGGACGATTGCCTTCGCCAGCTTGCCGGTGGAAGCGCCGACTATGCAAGTCTGCTTCCGGACGTATGGCGGCAATCGCATCCCCAGTCCATTCGTCACTACCGCGACGCGGAGCAGGAATCCCGGCGTTTGACGACTCAGCAACGTCGCATCCGTCGTCGTGAAGCCAGGGTAGCATAATGTCGGAGTTGACTGAGCGGATCGAACTGACGCGGGAGCATCGCGAGTTGATCCTGAAGTACGGCTATGTATCGGGCCGTTTAGAAGCGTCGCTAGGTCGCCCACCGAAGGGTCAACGGATTCGCCGTGTGGGGATGAGTCGAGTGGAGTTGCGGTGGT
>REEF01000516.1 GCA_007695205.1 Planctomycetaceae bacterium | reverse complement strand
TCCGAGTTTTCAGCGTGCCCTCCAAAGGGTCAGACCCCTTTTCTGACAGAGCTTAAAACCCCAGCAGGTCGTCGAACAAATCGTCGGTCAGCGAGTGCCGTTCCCGGTCGGCATGAGTTCCCAAGGCGCCGAAGACCTCGTCGCGGTCACCCATTTCGTTGCGGAATGGTTCGATCAAGGGGATGGCTGCGTCCCGCTCGATTCGTATCGGCGTATCCAGTACTGCGAGCGGCTCGAACAGCCGTTCGCTGGAGCCGGGTTGGTGTGGCGACTGGCCATCGGGGGGCTCCACGTACCACTCGATCGCCGTTTCGCCTTCGCCGCCTTCTTGCGAGCCTTGCTGGGCCTGTTGGTTCAAATAATTGATGACCATCAGCACGTCCAAGGGCGTTACCGCGCCGTTTCCCGTGACATCGAAGTAGTACGCGGGTTTTTCGGGAGGAATCGGTGGGGTTGGCAGCGTGCTTCCGACCTGGTTCAGATAATTGATCAGGATCAGGGCGTCGATCGGCGACACGTCGCCGGAGTTGTCGACGTCGTAGGGCAAGTCTGCATTGTGGAACGGAGGAACCTCGATGATCGTGATCGTCACCTGGGCCTGGTTCGAGATCCATCCGTCGTTATCACGGATGGTGTAACGGAACGAATCGGTACCCGAGTGGTTGATCGCCGGGGTGTAGGTGAACACACCGTTGTCCAAAGTGACGGTACCGTAGCTTGGTCCCGAATTCGGAACCAGTTCGACCGTTTCCGGCACGACCATTCCATCCGGATCATGGTCGTTTTGGTAAACGTGGATCGCGACCGCTTCGTTCTGTCGCGTCGTGACAGAATCGTCTTCGGCGATCGGAGCCGCCATGATGCGAACCGTAAACGTCTCGCTAACGGTCTGCCCGGCGAGATCTCGCGCGTGGACCGTCAATTCAGAACTGCCGAATTGGTCGGGATCGAAGGACAGGACCAGCACGTTGTCGTGTAGTTCACCGGTCAGCAGGATGGGGTTGCTGTTGTCCGTCTCGTTGTCGAATTCGATGGTCAGTTGATCACCGTGGGGGATGTCCAAGTCATCAAAGACCCCGACCAGATCGACTTCATCCTGGACCGGTCCCTGCAGCATGGATCGATCCTCGATGGATCGTGCAACGAACGGGGCGTTGCGAGCCGCGACGCTGATCGTGGTGAAATTCCAGGTCGTGCGTCCGCTGATCTCGACGGACACATTGCCGACCAGATCGAGAAAGGCGCCCTCGCTGACCTCGATGTAATAGGCCGTTTCGGGTTGGAAGGGCGACTGGGGTGCGATCGTGACCGTCGCTCCGGCCACACTGACTCGGGAGCTGTTCGAAAGGATCGCCTCGACCACCGAGTCGTCGTCGCGTCGTCGGATCAGGATCTCGCCGTCTGCCCGTTGAACCGGCTCGCTCCATTCGATCACCAGATCGGCATCCCAAGCGACTCGCACGGCATTATCCGCCGGGCGGAAGACCGATGGTGTGGGATTCCGCGTATCGATGCCAAAGGCTGCTGGAGCCGAAAAAGCCTGCTGCAGGTTACCCGCAGCATCCCGCCCACCCGTCACACCGATGCTCACGTTGCTGACCTGGACGTTCTGGTCGACCACCTGAAACGCGATCAAGAACGTGTCATGCACGGTATACGTCGAACTCCACTGCATCGTCGCAGGTCCTACCAGCGTAGCGCCGGAGCCCCCGGCGACGTTCGGCGTGAACGTCACGTTGGGCGTCACACTGGTATCCATGGTTTCGTCGAAAACCACCGTGACCTCGAAGGACGTTCCCGCGTGGGCGTCGGTCAGCAGCGATTTGTTCACCGCCACACTCGATACACGCGGCGGTTGAGCATCCAGCAGACTCAATTTGTATTCCGGATCCCGGTTGCGATCGGTAAGTTCCAGGCTGGTATACGTGAAGCTGGCATCATTCACCTGGATGACATAGTCTCCCGGCTTGTCCAAAACCAGCAGTCGGTTATTGCCAGGCTTGACCTCTGTCAAGGGGTGCCCCGAGGGCGAAAACACGGTCGCCGAGGGCTTGTAGCGGATCGTAGAGTCCGATTCGAAGGCGACGCGAACCTGGTACGATTCTCCTTCGCCAGTCAACTGATCCTGGGTGATCGAGAAGAAATACGTGTTCACCTGGCCCATCTGCTCGATCGTCCCACACATGACGTCGCCGAGCGAGATCGTGGACGCATCCGGACGCACAGGATTCAAACGATCCAGCAGCAAGGCATAGTCTTCCTCGTCCGTGTAATTGTCGTCATAAACCTGGACCACGTAAGGATTGTCCGCCGTCGCCGTCTCGGGCAAACGGTAAATGACCTGCCGACCGTTCTCGACGCGATTGTAACCCGAGGTCGAACTGAGTTTGTTCACCCTTTCGCCCGAAGGCGAGAACAGTTCGGCCCACAGCCGATGCGTCAATCCGCCCACGGCATCCGACATCGAAATCGTGATCAGATCCCCTTCGTTGCCGACAAAGCGATACGCATCGATCTGGCCCAACTCGATCCGGCCGTCGGCCACCGTGCCAGCCACCAATTCGACCGCGTTTTCACTAGGAGGGCTCAGGCCTTCCAACGTGATGACGTAACCGTCCGCATGCGCGTCGGAATAGTTATTGTCGTAGACCTGGATGACGTACATACCGGTGCGCGGCAACGGGCGGGTGATGTACTTCCGACCCGCCGACATCTCTCGTTGAGAATCGCCGGTGATCGCGCCCTTCAGCGATAATCGGCTGCCCGTCGCCGAGTCGTACAATTCGGCTCGGGGGAAAAACCCATCAGCACTGGAGCTGGTATCGGCCAGCGAAATCGTCAGGATGTCGTCTTTCGACGCATGAAATGGGTGCGTGGCGACTTGCCCTGCGAGCAGACTTCCGGCGAACGTCTCGCCTGCGGTTAAGGGAACGGCGTCCGAGCTGGGGGGATTCAATCCTGCAAGCGACAAAGCATACGGACCCGTATCGCGATGGTCATTGTCCCGCACCAGCACCGTGTAAAACCCCGGATCGCGTAATTCGTAGCGGACCTTGTTACCCGCACTCAAAATGCTGCCGACCAGCGTGTTGTGTGGCCCAAACAGTGAGGCTTGTGGGATAAACGATCCGATGGAATCCGAAAGCGATAACGTCACTCGCACCGGACCCCCCGCCGCATCCAAGTGTTGCTGGTTGATCACGAACGAATGGGAATCGATATCGCCAGCGGGAAAGATTTCCCCGTAGACCAGACCCCCAATCTGTGCGAGTAAATGACGGGACTCTAAGGCTTCCAGGGCCAAACGTCGTCCGTGGGTGCGTCGACGCCCGTTCGGCCTCCGCAACCTACGGCCCCTTCGCTTCAAATTGTCCTGTGCCGCCCGCATGGGATCCCTCGAACGTATTGCCCCGGAAAACCTCTCAACGTGACATTTTAGATGAATTCAACGGCTCTGAAGTTCCCCGGATTGGACGCATGCCCTCCGTTTTAGTGTTTTCGGTCACACGATGCCTGGGATATCCAGATCTTTTGAAAATCGGGAATTTCGTTATCTTACGCGAAACGACTTTACAGTCTGGGGTGTTTCAGCTACGATGAAGAAGGAGGAGGAGAAGGCGATATCGCGATTTTTCATATGAGTGATCCCGTCTCGTTGTTTCCTGTTTCTTACGGTGGCAACCACATGTTAGCGGCGATTAGCAAAAAAGATCGTTCTTCCTTTCAGTGCCCCGTGTGCGGCAATGGGTTGCCTCAGCTTCTGGCTCCGCCCCCATTTGACGCGCCCTGCTCGGAATGCGGCAGCTATTTATGGTGCCGACGTTGCGGTGATACCGATTCTGTTCTCCTGGAAGCTCTTCCAGGCCGTTCGCCGGAGCCGATCGAGGTCGAGCGTGTGATTCGAACGATCGTTCGCGACGGCAAACCCGGCACCGTTGTGCTGGATCTGTCGCGTCTCGAGATGATCAATAGCTCGTTCATGGCCCGTTTGATCATGCTGAATCGACGCATTCGAGACGAGGGTGGAACGTTCTTCTTGAAAGGCCTGCAACCGGTGGTCCAAGAGATTTTCGACCGAGCCCGGTTGCACATGGCGCTGGACGTCATTCACGACGAAGCGGATCCGTGATCGATTCGCAGGCCTGACACGGTGTCTGACGGAGCTTAGCACGGATCGTCGATGCCCAGACGCATCTTCATTTGTTCGAACTGCTGGAAGTATTCGTCTTTGGATGAATGCACATGTTCGGCTTCGGTGATGAAGCGGATGTCTGACCGCAGCCATACATCGCGAGATTCCAGGATCTCTTCGAACGAGTCCAGCGGTCGACCATAGATGATCAGCAACTTGTGCTCGTCGAATTGAACCTCCTGCGGCGCGCGGGGATTCATCACGGCAATGCCCGTGCATCCATCGTTCAGCAGCAGGTCCTCGAAATCCCATAACACGCTTTTCAGCACCGGCAGATCGATGTGTTCGCGGTACAGGTCCTGGTGGTGACGCCCACGGTCCTGGCGATGGCTCGTCTCCAAAACCACGTCGACTTCCTGTCCCAATGGGTCCAGACATTCCATGAACAGGTCGAACAACTGATCTTTCGAAGCCGAGGCCATGAGCACGGGTACCGACTGGCCATCGGTTTCGTCACGATAAGCATCGTAGCGGTAGCCTTGTTGAGGAACGACCTGAAGGTCGTAGGAGGGTCGCACGGCGTCGGTGAGTACAAAGCTGCCATATCGAGCCACCCCGAGATGGGCATCCAAGTCGTCCTCGGTCAACGATTCGAAGCTGCTGCGATGGTCGTTAGGCGCTCCCTCTTCGTGCAAGACGTTCATGAAGAAGCGCTTCAAGAAGCCCATGTTCATCTTCGATTCGTCCCTTCTTTTGGTAAGATCACACCAAACGGCTGAGCGTATAGACAAGTTTAGGTTGTGATTTGCGTTCAAACCGTGCTGTTCGTCCAAGAGCCTCGTTTTTTTCTTCCGAGCGATCGAACCGCGCTGGGCCAGTCCTACCTAAGAAGCCTGCCAACCTCGGGCTCACGCCGCTCTACGATAATCTAGCATTGTGGCGGCGCGCGCAGCGAAATCGGAGCGACTTTGGCTGCGATTTCACCGGGTTCTTGTGTCGCCATGTCAGGTAGCGCAAAGTCTGCCTACTGCGAAGGATTCGCCTCGCCACCCCGTGACTGACTCTGCTATACTGAACGGGGTCGTCATAAGCTTGCAGATTCCGTTGACCCCGAGAGCCCCATGAATTGTTTTGATCGTTATGACCGTCACCCCGTATCCCATCTTCTCCCACGCCGTGGCCTGACAACCAGGCCGAGGCGAAAACGGGTTTGGCCGCTGGGGCTGGCCTTGCTGGTTGCGACGCTGACCGCCTGCGATAGGCCCCCGTTGGATGCTTCCAATGTTCCCGTTCCTTCCGAGCCGTACCAGGCCGACCAGCCACAAGAATCCGTCGACTTTTGGGCTGCCTGTTTCGTTGGGGGAACCCAGGTGGGGTATACGCATCTGACGACCGAGCGTGTATCGATCGATGGGGATGTGCACGTGCGTTATCGCTACCAGGACGAACTGAAGATGAAGCGATTTCAGGATACGACGGTCGTGCGATCCCGCTTGGAATGCCTGGAAGATGCCGCGGGAGATTTGGTCCAGTTCCACAGCCAGGTCGATACGGGACCCACCGGGATGATCACCGAAGGGCACGTCGATCAGGGACGCTTGCATATGGAACTGCAAACGGCGGGGCGAACCGAACATCAGGAGATCGCCTGGCAGTCGGGATGGGGCGGTTTTTTCGCCGATCATCGATCGTTGCGAGCCCAGCCGATGAAGCCGAGAGAAACCCGCCGCTTGAAGGCCTTGCTGCCGATCCTGCACCAGGTGGGCGAGATCCAGTTGGAGGCGGTGGGCTACGAGTCGGTACCGTTGCTGGAGGGGACGAAGCAATTGTTGCGGATCGACATGACCACGATCGTCGGACCGACTCATTTACGCTCGATCGTCTGGTGCGATGACCAGGGAAACGTCTGGAAGACCCGCGACCTGCAACTGGATCTCGAAGCGTTCCGCTGCGACCGCGAAACGGCACTCCGGCCGGTCAGTGGCGATGGTTTCGATCTGGGCGACAGCACCGTCGTCCGTGTGCCGCAGTCGCTTGCTGCTCCTCATCAAACGACTCGAGCCGTCTACCGAGCTCGTCTTCCCGACGTGGAAATCGGTCAGACATTCATCCGGGACGGCTCCCAGTCCCTTCGCGTCATCGATCGGGATACCGTCCAGTTAACGGTGGAAGCGATCCGTCCGGAACGTCCCGAACGGTTTCCAGATTCCGCGTGGACGGAGCCTATCCCGGCAGATCGACAATCGACGGCGATGATCCAAAGCGATGACGCGAGGATCGTTCGAATGGCTGCCGAGGTTGCGCCCCAGGAAACCGATCCATGGCGTCTGGCGTGCGAGCTGGAACGGTATGTCAAGCGGACCGTTCAACTGAAAAACTACTCGACCGCCATGGCGACGGCCGCCGAGGTGGCAGAGTCGTTGGAGGGCGATTGTACTGAACATGCCATGCTGCTGGCAGCCTTGTGCCGAGCCCGGCAGATCCCGGCTCGCGTCGCGATCGGTTTGGTCTACCATCCGCCCGCTCAGGGCTTCGCGTATCATATGTGGACCGAAGTCTGGATCGAGGATCGTTGGATCGGTCTGGACGCAACGCTGGGTCAAGGCGGCATCGGCGCGGCTCATCTGAAACTGGCAGTCTCCAGCATGGAGGGCTCGTCCGCGTTCGCCGACATGCTGCCGATCGTGCAAGTCATCGGACGACTGGAGTTGGAAATCCTGTCGGCCGAAGGACCCTGACACCGTGCCGCGCGAGACTCAACGCCGGTCGACCAGCTCAGGATAGACGCCGGATTGCCGTACGACGAACAGCAACTCGCATTCGAAATCCACCTGGACCGGCGGCACCGGTTGGATATCAAAACCTTCGGCGGCAGGCGGCACGACCTGCGGATCCCAAAGATCTGCGTCCCGACCGGGCAACGCGGGATCATCGATCGGTGCGGGGATTTCGAAGAGCGTGGGATCGATCCAGCCGATGGAGCCGAACGCGCCCAGGTTCCTCGCCGAACTGCTCATGATTCCCAAGTTGGCGAGCAATCGGATGGCCTGGTCGACTTTGTTTTCCACGTCCGTGGATTCGCATAAACGATCCAACACTCGAGAGCCCGCGTCTCGCGTCGTTAGATTCAAAGAAAAACCGCCGATACCGGCCGGTCGCGACATCAGATCCGAGTAGAGGGAGTCGGCCGTCAACGCCGTGGTTCGCACCAGATAGAGATCCACCCGATCCATCTCTCGCCGACGTTGATCCGCGATCTGGACGCCCTCCAAAAACCGCTCTTCCAGCAAGGCTTCCTGCTCCCTGCGGCTGATCACCGAGGTGTCGGCAAAGCCGATACCATGGCGAAGCAAAAGGTTGGAGAAAGCCGCATGCTGCACTCCCTCCTCCGTCACCAAAACTTCGTAAACCAAAACCAACCGCCGCTGCTGTAGCGATGAGACCAAAGTGAAAGGCGACGATGCGTCCGGCGACCATTTTCGAGCGGGTGCCGCTGGCGCGTCGACCGGCGCATCTTCGGGCGTTTCGATCGGCTGATCGACCGCAGGCCGCTCGGCAAACTCCTCCTGGCGTTCGACGACTGCCTGCCCGATCGGCTCCGTTCTCTGCGGCACGGCTACCATCAACAAAATCGCGGTCGCGATCGCAGCGACGGCCCAAAAAACACCACGCCATGCGCCGGAATGTCGACCGTTGGTGGAACGGTCTGCAGCCATGGTCGACCGGCTCTTGCCAAACACACGGCTGACCTCGCCGCATGTCGCTGCATCTGACGCCCCAGCCTCGAGCGATTCAATTTGTTGCCTCACCCGAGCCGCGAACTGGTCGTCCAGCCGATAGACTGTCAGCAGCTTCAATCGGCGCTGCAACGTGCATAAACGGTCGAACCAGCGACGCTGAGCTTCATCCTGTTCCAGGCGAAGGCGTACGGCCTGCTGTTGCTGGTCGTCCAATTGATCGTCCACATAAGCAGCGATCCGCTCCGCATCGACGTCCTCCGACGACTTGTCCTGTTGTGCTACCGCACAAGCCTGGCCGATCGCGCGAGCCATTCGAGCTGCTGCTGCATCATCTAAACGATGGCGACGCAGAGCTTGCAAACGTTCACCCAACCCGGTGAGCGCCCGATAGCTGTCCCGAAACTCGGGATCCTCCACCAGTCGTTGCTCGACGGCTTGACGCTGCTCGACGGAAAGTTCACCGTCAAGGTACCCGCTGAGCAACTTATTTTTGTCGACCGCGCCCCGCCGCTTCATGACACCACTTTCGATTCTAGCTTTCGCTCTTTCGAACCGCGTTCCCATCGCTTGGATCGGCCGCAACTCGCAAACCATCTGGCCGTCGAACCGATAAAACCCCCTAATTTAGTTAACATCGGCGAGCCGTCGTAGTGTCTTTGCCTGCGAGACCCCCGATTGACGTAAAACCTATGCTCTTGTTCCTCTGTTGCGACGCGAGACGGGCCAAAAAAGTTCCGCGCCAGCCCAAATGGCGACCTTCGTCGTGTCGATCGGTTCGGCGCAGCCTAACAGGACTTGGCAAACGGTTCAAGTTCTTTAAGCTTCAAAGCTTACGGTTCCATTTCCGGGTGCTCCGTATCCGGTTTTCCCTTCCACTATCCCAGGCGTTACGTGCATGGCCGACATTCCGAGTGTTGCAAAACGAATCATCAGCAATGTCGAACGTGTGATCGTCGGCAAGCGGCAACAGCTCATCCTGTCGCTGGTCGCCTGGCTTTGCGAAGGGCACATATTGCTGGAGGATGTGCCAGGCGTCGCGAAGACCATGCTGGCTCGCGCGTTGGCTCGCAGTCTGGGGTGTTCGTTTAAACGCATTCAATGCACGCCGGACCTGCTGCCCAGCGATGTCACCGGTGCGTCGATTTTCAATCAGAAGACCAGCGAGTTCGAGTTTCGCCCGGGACCGGTCTTCGCCCAACTGGTGCTGGCCGACGAGATCAATCGCACGACGCCGCGCACCCAAGCCTCGCTGTTGGAAGCCATGGCGGAACAGTGCGTGACGGTCGATGGGCTGACGCATCGCCTGGAGCCGCCGTTTTTGGTGATCGCCACGCAGAATCCGGTAGATCATGAAGGAACGTTTACGCTGCCTGAGGCGCAATTGGACCGTTTCCTGATGCGATTCTCCTTGGGGTATCCGACCATCGAGGAAGAATTCAAGATGTTAGGCCTGCTGCAGCACCGGCATCCGCTGGACGATCTGACGCCGGTGGTAACGGCCGAGGAACTGGTCGGTTGCCAGCAAGCGGTACGTCAGATCCATGTCGACGACAAGGTCCGACACTACATGCTGCAGATCATCCACGACACCCGCGAAGCCGAAGATCTGGCCTTGGGTGCCAGCCCGCGCGCCTCGATCGCTTTGTTTCGAACGGCGCAAGCCATGGCGGCGATCCGTGGACGTAATTACGTTCAACCCGACGATGTCAAGCGTATCGCTGCTCCCGTGCTGACCCATCGTCTGATCCTCAGGCCGGAGAGCCGTTTGCGCAAGATCACGGCGGAACACGTGCTGAGCGAGGTGATCGCAGAAATCGCGGTACCCACACTGGACGATCCCCGATCCTGACTCCGACCGTGATAAAACGCATCAACGCACTAACCCGGCCAACCCCGAATCTTTGGCAACGAATGAAGAATGCCAAAGCAACGGGTCGACGTTTACCAGCAGGGAACGTTTTTTGACGGGAGACGCGCTGATGGAAAGCAGCCACGGGGAACCGGAATCGAATGCCGATCAAGATTTGTTGATCATGGCCGGGCAGATCGCCGAACGCTGCTGCGCCGAGGTCATGCGGCGTTTGAGCGGCCTGTGGCCGGACATGTCCGCAGCCGAAGCTCGCAGTTACATTCGCACCCGAAGCGCTGTCGTCGTCCAAAGGGAAACGCAGCGTTGGGTGATCGACCACCGGGACATGCGTCTACCGGAAAGCGTCAAGTTGATCGAAACGGCCACGGAATTGCTCGTCGAGCATTTCCTGTCCGTCCACGCAAGCTCCGCCGACGAACGTCACGCGGCCTGAGTCACGTCGATGACGCAACCGTCATTCCGATTACAGACGGCAGTTGGTGATGCTCGTTTCCACGATGGCCGATGCGCCCAGTGCTTCGAGTTGTTCCATGACCGGGATGACTTCCTTCCGCTGGACCATCACGCGAACCGCGCACCAAGCGGGATCTTCCAATTGGCTGACCGTCGGTGAATCAAAGCCGGGAGTGACCCGTTCTACGTCGGCTAACTTGGCTCGAGGGATATTGTATTCCAGCAGCGAGTAGCTGCGGGCGATCACCACGCCTTCCAGTCGTCGCACGACGCGCTGAGCGATCTCTGGTTTGCCGTGGTGCCGATTCTGGATCAGCACGGTTTCGTAGTTGCCGATTTCCGCCAACACTCGTAAACGATTGGCCGCCAAGGTACTGCCCGTCTCGACCAGATCGACAATCGCGTCGGCGACGCCCAGCGCGATCATGATTTCGACGGAACCTGACAGGGGCACCAGATGGACATCGGCCCGATGTTCGGCCAGATAATGGGCCGTGACCTGCGGAAAACTGGTCGCCACGCGACGGCCGTTCAACTGGCTGGGGTTCTGGATATCGGCGTCCTCGGGAACACACAGTGCGAGACGACAGCGGCCCACGCCCAACGCCAGTCGCACCTGGACGTCCGCAGCGGTCTCGGCCAGCAGATCGCTGCCGGTGATCCCCATGTCGATGGCGCCTTCGGCGCACAGCACGGGGATGTCGTCGGTTCGCAGGAACGTGATATCGATCGGCAATTCTCGAACCCGTGCAAACAAGCTTCGGTCCTGGCGACGAAAACGCAGGCCCGCTTGTCCCAACAGATCGGCCGCTTGTTCCGCAAGCCGTCCCTTGCTGGGGATTCCGATCCGCAGGTGGTTCATGGTGATCGCGCCGCTTTCTCGTCCAAGCCCGAGACGCCAAACCGACGCCCCAATTCGGCCTCGACTTCCTCCCATGTCACCTTTCGATGCCCTAGCATCACAAACAGATGGTAGATCAGGTCCGCCGCTTCATGGACCAGATGCTCGCGCCCCGCCGAGTCGGGTTCACCCGCCGCCTGGACGAACTCTCGAGCCTCCTCGATGATCTTGCTGCCGATCTTTCGCGTACCACCGGCGAACAACTGGCTGGTGTACGAGCGCTGCGGCGGGTTGTTGCGACGGTCTTCGATGACTTCCATCAATTTCTGCAGGATGGTCGTTTCCATGGTCGCCTCTTGACGGGGGACGATGCGTCTGAAAAACTCGCTATCCTAAGACCTCGCTGATCATTTGACAATCGCCTTCCCAAAAAACAACACGCCCCCTCATGTCCTCATCCAATTCCGCCACAACCAAGGAAACAAGCTCGACGCCACCAGCACCAGACTGCTGGTACTTGACCGGTCCGACCGCCAGCGGAAAAACCGCAATCGGATTGGAACTGGCCCAGCGGCTGGATGCCGAGATCATTTCGCTGGATTCGATGACGTTGTACCGACACATGGATATCGGCACCGCCAAGCCCAATGCCGAGCAACAACGACGCGTTCCCCATCATTTGATCGATATCCTGGAGCCGAACCAGCAGTTCAGCCTCTCCAACTATGTCGATGCGGCGACCGCCAAAATCAATCAAATTCGCGAGCGGGGACGCCAGGTGCTGTTTGTCGGCGGTACGCCCCTGTACCTGAAGGCCATGCTGCGGGGCATCTTCCGCGGCCCGCCCGCCGATTGGGAGTTTCGACAACAAATCGAAGAGGAACTACAGACCGTCGAACTCCCCGCCCTGCATCGACGCTTACAGCAGGTCGATCCGCTTTCGGCAGCCAAACTGCACCCCCACGACAAGCGCCGTATCATCCGAGCCCTGGAAGTCTACCGATCGACCGGGCGACCCATCAGCCATCTGCAGACTCAGTTCGACGAAGGCCGCCCCGCCGAACAGTGCCATGTGTTTGTGGTCACATGGCCCCGCAATATACTGCATCAGCGGATCCAGCAACGAGTCGATGCGATGTTCGCGGCCGGGTTGGTAGACGAAGTCCGCGGAATTCTCGATCGGTATCACGAATTGAGCCGCACCGCCAGCCAAGCGGTCGGCTATCGCGAAGTGATCCAGGGCCTGCAGCAGGGACGTGCACTGGAACAAACGATCGAAACCGTCAAGACGCGCACCCGCCGGTTCGCTCGTCATCAGGAAACGTGGTTTCGCAGCCTCAGCGAATGCCGCTTTTTGGTCCGAACAACCGATGACGACCAACCTGAGATCATTCAACAGATGCTAGCGGGATGAACGGTCCGTCGGATCGATTCCTAAATCGATCGTCACCGGAGCATGGTCGGAAACGGAGATGCCAGCCGCTCGATCCACCGACGCTTCCTGAAACATCTCGGAAGCCCGCTCATTGCCAAGCAGGTAATCGATACGCCAACCGCGGTCCAATTGTCGCGCATTGCCGCGATTGGACCACCACGAATAAGGCCCATCAATTTCCCCGAAATGGCCGCGTACCAAATCATGCCATCCGGCTTTCAGCAGGCGCGTGAACCATTGACGTTCATGAGGCAAAAATCCCGAGTTCTTTTCGTTGCCTTTGGCGTAGAAGATGTCCTGTTCGGTGTGAGCGATATTCAGGTCTCCACCCAAAATGACCGGATGGTCGGATTGGGCCATTTTTCTAGCCCAGGGGAGGAAACGCTTCATCCAGGCTTCTTTTGATTGCTGCTGCGCGGGACCGGCGGACCCCGACGGCAAGTAGACCGAAACAACCTGAACGCCCTGTACACAAGCGCTGACCACCCGTCCGTCTGGGTCTGGTTTACCGTCGATCCCAAAGCCGAGGAATTCGACAGGCAACCGCGACCAGATCGCGGTGCCCGCGTACCCCTTCTTCTCGGCCGGATGCCAGTACACCGTCCAGCCTTCCGGTTCCATCCATTCAGGTGGCAATTGTTCAGGCAGGCTACGGATCTCTTGCAACAACAAGACATCCGGAGAGATTCGAGCGAGGCAATCGCCAAACCCCTTCTTGAGAGCTGCCCGAAGACCGTTTACGTTCCAAGTAGTGATTCGCATGGCCCGAGTTATAGAGAAACCGAGCAAGAATCCAAGCGGAGTACCATCGATTTTGTCGATTGGGTACATCTGGACGGCAGGCGGCATTTTGTTCAGACTGTACGCTTTTGGTTCCACCGGTCCAGCAAGGTAGGGTTGCATGAAGTACGCCATCGTTATCCCGGATGGTTGCGCGGACGAACCGCAAGCGTCGCTTGACGGATTGACACCGTTGCAGGCCGCGCGTACGCCGGCCATGGATCGGGTGGCGACTCGCGGCGTGGTCGGACGAGCCAACCACGTTCCCGAGCATTTGCCCGCCGGATCCGATGTGGCGAATCTCAGTCTGTTGGGGTATGACCCCGAGGCGAATTATTCAGGTCGAGCTCCCTTGGAGGCGGCGGCTCAGGGCATCTCGCTGGGCCCCGAGGACTGGGCCATCCGCTGCAATCTGGTGACCATCGAAGACCAGGTGATGCGCGACTTTACGGCGGGACACATCTCGACGGAAGAAGCCACTCTTTTGCTCCGGTCGGCTCAAGAAGCATTGGTCGGCGATCTGCCGCTGGAATTTGTACCGGGTGTCAGCTACCGCAACCTGCTGATCTATCGGGGGCACGAGCAGGCCGCTGCGTTCACCCGGGAGACACGAACCACAGCGCCGCACGACTTGACCGATCGATCGGTCGCGGACGACTATCCGCGAGGCGGCGGGAGCCGTCTGTTATATGACTTGATGAGCCGCAGTGTGGCCTTATTCGCCCAGCATCCGGTCAACGTGGCTCGGCGGAATTCCGGTCGTTTGCCTGCCACGAACATCTGGCTTTGGGGACTTGGTCGGACGCCTCGACTGGAACCGTTCCAGCAGGTCTACGGGTGCGTCGGCAAGATGATCACGGCGGTGGATCTGCTCCGCGGTTTGGCCTCGCTGATCGGCTGGCAGCGGATCGAGGTTCCAGGGGCTACCGGATACACGGACACGGATTACGCCGCCAAGGGCCGCTACGCCATCGAATCGCTGCCCACGACGGATCTGATTTGTGTGCACGTCGAGGCGACGGACGAGGCCTCGCACGAAGGCGACGTGTCGGCCAAGATCAAGGCGTTAGAGGAAATCGATCGCCACATCGTCGGACCGCTGCTGGATGCTCTGGATGCGCAGGGCGAGTTCCGATTGCTGGTGACACCCGACCATCCGACGCCGCTGCGGACCAAGACGCACAGCCACGGCTTCGTCCCCTTTGCCTTGGCCGGCGCGGAAATCATTGCCGATGATTGCACCACGTACGATGAAATCAACGCGGCGCAATCAACGTTGAATTTTCCCGAGGGTTGGAAACTGATGCGTTACTTCCTGCATGGCTGACGCTGGACGGCGAAGCGACGGACGTGCCATGCGAATTCATTCCTTGCAAAGATTCCCGGAAAGACGAAAGCAACAACGATGTCTTTGATCGTACAGAAATTTGGTGGAACCAGCGTTGCGGATTGCGAAAAGATCCTGGCCGCAGCGCGCAAGGCCATTCGAGCTCATCAGGATGGGCACCAGGTGGTGATGGTCGTCAGCGCCATGGGGAAACAGACCGACCAACTGGTTCAACTGGCCAGCGAAATCACGGATCGCCCGGAGGCTCGGGAAATGGATATGCTGCTGTCCACGGGCGAGCAGGTCAGCGTGGCCTTGATGGCCATGGCGATCCATTCGCTGGGCTACAAGGCGGTCAGTCTGACCGGTGCCCAGATCGGAATCCGTACCGATACCATCCACACCAAAGCGCGCATCAAGTCGATTTCCACGGACCGGCTCCACCAATTGCTGGATCAGGGAAACATTGTGATCGCCGCCGGGTTCCAAGGCACCGACGAACACATGAACATCACCACGTTGGGACGCGGTGGCAGCGATACCACGGCGGTCGCCCTGGCTGCCGTGCTGCACGCGCACGCGTGCGAGATCCATACCGATGTCGACGGCGTGTACACCACCGACCCGCGCGTGCTGCCCGAAGCCAGGCAGCTCGAGCGGATCAGCTATGATGAGATGCTGGAACTGGCCAGTCTGGGCGCGAGCGTGATGCACAACCGGTCGATCGAGTTCGCCAAGAAATTCAATGTTCCCATCCACGTGCGCAGCAGTTTCAGCGACACGCCCGGATCGATGATTGTCGCCGAGCCCGAATCGTATGCGGCGCCGGTTTGCGGAGCTGCCCTCACGAAGAACGAGGCGCGGATCAGCGTGCTGGGAGTACCCGACCGACCGGGTATCAGCCTGGAGATTTTCTCCCGCGTGGCCAACCGGAATGTGACCGTCGACATGATCGTCCAGAACGTCAGCGAAGCCGGATATGCTGATATCTCGTTCACCGTACCGAACGACGAATTAAAGATCACGCTGGAAGCCGTGCAACAGGCCATCGAGGCCCTGGGGGCGGGACAGTTAAACTGGGACGATCAAGTGTCGAAGGTTTCCGTGGTCGGACTGGGCATGGCCAACCAGACGGGGGTGGCCGAGAAAATGTTTGCCGCCTTGGCCGACGAAAAGATCAACATCCAGATGATCTCGACCAGCGAGATCAAGATCTCGGTGCTGGTCGAACGGGCAAGCGCCCTGCCCGCATTGCGCGCCGTCCACGCGGCATTCGAGCTGACAAAGCAACCCGAGGTGTCCCCGATTCCAGCCGCCGGCCACCGTCCCACGGCGGATGCCGCCGCGGTCGCGTCGCGATTGCAGGACGTCGACATGGAAGACCTGATGCTGGACGACATCTCGTTGGATGACACTCAGGGACGCGTGACGATCACCGGCTTGCCGGACGAACCCGGAATCGCAACGCACGTATTTCGCGAAGTGGCGGCCAGCGGGATCGTGGTCGACATGATTGTCCAGAGTCACGATAGCCATCGGGACCACGCCAGTTTGAGTTTCACGGTCCCGCGCAGCCAGGTCCCGGCCGCCGCGGTCGTCGCGAAACGGCTGGCCGCCGAATTCTCCTGCGGCGGAACCAGCAGCGAAGCGGAGGTCGCCAAGCTGAGTGTCTGCGGGGTCGGACTACGGAGCAATACGACCGTAGCGATCCGCATGTTTCAGGCGCTGGCCGAATCGGAGGTGAACGTCGATATGGTCAACACCAGCGAAGTCCAGGTGAACGTGGTCACCGACGGGAAAGACGGCGTGACAGCGCTAAAAAGCCTGAAAGCGGCATTTGCTGACGCTTTACGGTGACATTTTTTCCTTTTTTACCGGTTTTTGCGGCGTTTCCGCCTTGCAAATCCGCTAACAAAGTATCTAATCATCGCCATCCGCTCAGCGGATCGATGTAGTTCAGTTGATTCAATTCCCCTGTTACATGGAGGGCTGCAAGGCATGGCAAAAAAGAAAGCAGCAGCAAAGGCGCCGACGAAAACCGAATTGTACGCAAACATCGCGGAGACGACCGGTTTGACCAAGAAAGATGTCGGTGCCGTACTGGATGCCCTGAACGATGAGTTGACCAAGGCGGTCAAAGAGGCGGGACAGTTCACCCTGCACGGCTTGCTGAAGGTTGTCGTTCAACAACGGCCGGCCACGAAGAAACGACAAGTCCGCAACCCGGCGACAGGCGAGATGGTCTGGGCGGCACCCAAACCGGCCCGAAAGGTTGTCAAAGTGCGACCTCTCAAGGCGCTGAAAGAAATGGTTTAACGTCGCACGTCGCCGCTCAAACCGGCTGCTCCCGTGATCGCCAAGCACGTGCTATCCACTCGCCTAGAACGCGCGCAGCAATCGGCTGCGCGCGTTCTTTCTACGCGAGTGTCGCCTTCATCAGAGACTCGTTTCAGGGGTCGTCAACGCACGCTGGACCGGCATCAAGGAACCCCACTTCCGCCGTTGTGCCCTCCGAGCCCGCGAGAACAACCTGCCCGGCGTCACCGTCCTAGCCGTAGGATAGGTCCGCGCCAAAATCGTCCTCCAATGCCTCAAACTCGGCCTAATCAACCACCTGATCCTCG